>JAYTSC010000285.1:0-5656 GCA_043745885.1 Bacteroidota bacterium
CTTTTAACTTGGAAGATAGAATTGATTCCAACAACACAATTATTTTTAGACCCAATATTGCTTTTCAATCCAGTTCTCCTACCTCTATTTCAACTACCACAACTACAGCCGGGAGTAAAGGGGTACCAGTGAATCAGTCTGTGAGTAAGTCATCCAGTAATAACTCGGGGTATAGTATTAGTGGAGCTAATTTACAGTTGCGTCATCGGTTCGCTAAAAAATACCGTACCATTTCGTTAGACATGGATTTTTCTTCCAGTCAAAACAATGGAGATGGAATATCCTATACAGTTAATACATTCTATAAGCCATTTTATAAAGCGGATACACTTAACCAAAGTTTTAAAGACTCTTCACGTTCAACCAGTTTCAATCCAACAGTATCCTATACTGAACCCATTGGTAAAAACCAAGTTATTGAATTGCGTTATTCATTAAACTATAATACTAGCAATACCATACAGAATACCTATCGCTTTGATAATGTAGGTCAGAAATATAGCATTTTTGATTCCTTATTTAGTAATTCCTATAAAAATGATGTGACCTCAAATACAGCCAATCTGAGTTATCGCTTACAAAATGCTAAGTACAATTTCAATATTGGAACCGGTTTTCAATTTACAGATCAGGTAAGTAACAATACCACTAAAAATGTAATTGTTGCCCGTAATTATATAAACTTTACACCCACGGTGAACTTCACATATAATTTTTCTAAAACAAGAAACCTACGGTTTTTTTATAATGGAAGAACCGGTCAGCCCAGTGTAACGCAATTACAGCCGATAACCACCACAACTGATAATATCAATTTTCAGGTCGGAAATCCAAATTTGAATCCACAGTTTACCAATAGTTTCCGTGTATTATATACTTCTTTTGATCCCTTTTCACAAAGAGTAATTTTTGCTACAGTTAATGCAAGTGTAACATCAAATGACATTGTAAGTTCAATAGTTCAAAAATCAAATGGCGGAAAAGTGACAACTTATGTTAACATGGGCGGGACTTATAATTTGTCAGGGTATTTTAATTATGGATTTCCTTTAAAGAAACCCAAATCTAATTTGAATTTCCAGACGAATATCAATCTTAATCAGAGTCAATCAGTCTTAAATACATTAGTGAATTCTACCAGAAGCACTATTATGACAGAGACTATTAAATGGACAACGAACCTGAAGAAAAATTTTGATATGAATTTAAGTACTTCCTATACATATAATCCATTGCGTTACTCGTTATCTCCTGAACAGAATTCTAATTATACAACCGCAAGCCTTGATGCTGACTTTACTGTTTATTCTGATAATGGATGGATCATTACCAGCAATTTCGATTATACGCATTATGATAATCGTCCCGTTGGTTTTAATACTACTGTTTTCTTAATTACCCCTGCTATTGCTAAACAATTTCTTAAAAATAAAGCAGGAGAAATGCGGTTGAGTTGTTTTGACTTGCTTAAACAAAATGTGGCGATTAGTAGTTCGGCATCTGCCAACCAGCTAATCAATACAAGAACCAATAACCTTACACAGTATTTCATGTTAACCTTTACGTACAACCTACGCAATTTCGGTGGTCAGCAGCAGAAGGGACAAGGTGAAATGAGAGGTATGTTTCCCGGTGGAGATCGTATGCGAGGTGGTATGGGGGGAGGTGGTGACTATAGAAGAGATCATTAATATTTTACTGCAGGGACATGGCAATTTTCCAATCAGTTTAGGTCGCTTATGTTTTGTGAGCGGCCTTTTTTGGTTATTAGGGATTCATTATCAATCATTTATAAGAAAATACCCTCTATTAAGCTAAACTGTTCTATTTTTACAAAAACTTAAATAAATTTTATTTATCAGCAAGTGAAACAGACAGTTATACATACTAGTTTTTATCAGGATGCTACTACCGGAACCCCATTTCCGATTAATATACCCTTTATCCTTCTCCCACGACCGCGACGTGGTTGCTGATAGGACGAGCAACTGGCAATTGCCCCTATCAGTGGAATTTCTCCAGAAGCTGATCTAGAACACCTTGGTGTTTACTTTTTCACACAATTAATTAAACAAGTTGGAAGATAATATTATTGTTCGTATAGCCAATAGTGGCGATACACATTACGCACAAACCATTACCAATGAAATGGAGGCTTCTGCAAAAGCCCGTGGAACCGGTATTGCTAAGCGTAGCCCGGAATATGTTGCCCAGAAAATGGAAGAGGGTAAAGCGGTAATTGCACATGTAACTGATGGTACTTGGGTAGGTTTTTGTTATATAGAGGTTTGGGCTAATGAAGAATTTGTGGCTAATAGCGGATTAATTGTGGCGCCGGATTTCAGAAAAAGCGGAACAGCCAAAAAAATCAAACAGATGATTTTTAATTTATCTAGAAAAAAATATCCAAACGCCAAAATATTTGGATTGACTACCGGTTTGGCGGTAATGAAAATCAATAGTGATTTAGGATATGAACCAGTTACGTATAGTGAGTTAACAGATGATGAAGAATTCTGGGCGGGCTGTAAAAGTTGTGTGAATTATGATATCCTAATGAGCAAAGACAGAAAGAATTGTATGTGTACGGCAATGTTATATGACCCTGTTGATCATTTTGAACCTAAGGAAACTTCAGAAGAATTCAAACAAAATTCAAGATTGTATGAACGGTTTATGAAAATAAAACAGAGTAAACTTTTACAATTTTTCAGAAAAAAAGAAAGCGGAGGCGGGATGATAAAAATGAAATCATTGTTTCACAATTTTTTTAATATATAAAGTCCCATCTTTAAAAAGGAGTGGGAATCAATAATCATAGAAAGGAGAATAATAAAATGCAAGCAAATCAAAAAAATGGTAACGATACAATCACCCAATTTGGGGTAGAGAGTGACACCGAGCCAAATAGTAACCCAAGATCTGTCGTCCTTGGTTTTAGTGGTGGATTAGATACTTCTTATTGTGTAAAATATCTGACCGAAGAAAAAGGATATGAAGTACATAGTGTTGTCGTAAATACAGGCGGATTTAATGAGGAAGAATTGGTTCACATAGAAAAGCATGCCTATGCGCTGGGTGTAAAAACACATACAACCGTAAATGCAGTAAAAACGTATTATGATAACATTATTCGTTTTCTGATATATGGAAATGTATTAAAAAATAATACCTATCCACTCAGTGTAAGCGCAGAACGTTTAAGCCAGGCTTTACATATTGCTGAACATGCAAAAAAATTAAAAGTTTCTGCTGTAGTGCATGGTAGTACAGGTGCAGGTAATGACCAGGTAAGATTTGACATGATTTTTAATATCATGATTCCCGGTGTAGAAATTATTACCCCTATTAGGGATATGAAATTGAGTCGCGAAGCAGAAATTTCCTACCTGAAAGAAAAGGCTGTAGGAATGAATTTTGAAAAAGCAGCTTACTCCATCAACAAAGGATTATGGGGAACGAGTGTTGGTGGAAAAGAAACCCTTCAATCTAAAGGCATTCTTCCTGAAGAAGCATGGCCAACACAGGTAACCAAAACAGGCACCGAAGAGGTTACCCTTGGATTCGAAAAAGGCGAATTGATTTCAATCAATGACCAGTCATTTGAACATCCTTCTCTGGCAATACAGTACTTGCAAACATTGGCAGGTCCTTACGGATTAGGAAGAGATATTCATGTGGGTGATACCATCATTGGAATAAAAGGTCGTGTAGCATTCGAAGCAGCCGCTCCTATGGTAATCATTAAAGCACATCATGCTTTAGAAAAACACGTATTAACGAAATGGCAATTAGGTTGGAAAGATCAATTGGCACAGTTTTATGGCAATTGGTTGCATGAAGGACAGATTTTAGATCCTGTGATGAGAAATATCGAAGCCTATTTGGAAAGTTCTCAGAAAAACGTTACCGGAAATGTATTTGTTCAGTTTCATCCCTACCATTTTCAGGTAATAGGGATTGAATCGGAATATGATTTAATGAGTAGTAAATTTGGTAAATACGGTGAAATGAATACGGGATGGAGTGGAGAAGATGTAAGAGGCTTCACAAAAATATTTGGAAACCAAACTGCCATATTTCATAATATCCAAGAATCAAATAAATAAACAAGCAGATACCAGTTAAAAAAGAATAGTTCATCAAATGTATACAAATCAGCCAAATCAGAACCCAACTAACCCCGCTTTACAGGGCAGGTATATCCGTGCAGGAATCATAGGTGGTGCAGGTTATACAGGTGGAGAAATGATTCGTTTATTGATGAACCACCCCTATGTAAATATCTCTTATGTTCATAGTAGTAGTAATGCCGGAAATAAAGTTAGTAAAATTCATACGGACTTAACGGGCGAAACAGATTTGATTTTTACCAACACAATTACAAATGATATTGATGTTTTGTTTTTATGTGTAGGACATGGTGATGCAAAGAAATTTTTGGTTGAAAATAATATCTCCGATTCAATTAAGGTTATTGACTTATCACAAGACTTTCGTTTATCCGATAAATCAGAAATTGAGAATCGGAATTTTATCTATGGGCTACCTGAATTAAATAGAGAGAAAATTAAATCTGCCAACAGCATCGCCAATCCTGGATGTTTTGCTACTGCCATTCAATTAGGTTTATTGCCATTAGCACCAGCAGGTTTATTGGGCGAAGTATTTACTACAGGTATTACCGGTTCTACAGGTGCTGGACAAGGACTAAGTTCAACTTCACATTTTAGTTGGAGGGCTAATAATATTCAAGCTTATAAATCATTACAGCATCAACATGTCAATGAAATTCACCAAAGTTTACAACAGTTGCAGGGCAATGATAGTATATGTGTAAATTTTGTTCCTTGGAGAGGTGATTTTACAAGAGGCATTTATGTGAGTTCTATTTTAGATTGCGGGTTACCAATAGATGCGATTAAGGAATCGTATACTACTTTTTATCAGGACCATGTCTTTACCCATGTAAGTGATAATATGATTGATTTGAAACAAGTAGTGAATACCAATAAATGTTTGATTCATATAGAAAAGCAAGGGAGTAAAATGGTCATTCACTCTGCCATTGATAATTTATTGAAAGGCGCTAGTGGACAGGCTGTACAGAATATGAATTTGTTGTTTGGTTTGGATGAGGTGGTTGGGTTGAAGTTGAAGTCAAGCTTTTTTTGAAAAACTAAAAGCAAAAAGCAGAAAGCGAAAAGCAGAATTAGGATGAGGGATTATAGAAAATATGATGTTTGGGTTAAGGCACATGAAATGTGCTTGTATGTTTATAAAGAAATTATTATAGATTTTCCAAAAGATGAGAAATTTGAATTGGCATCACAAATTAAAAGGGCTGCATATTCAGTCCCCCTTAATATAGTAGAAGGATGTGGCCGTAGTACAGAAAAAGATTTTACTCATTTCTTGGATATATCCTTAGGATCGGTGCAAGAAGTTGAATATTGTTTATTGCTGAGCTTTGATCTTGGATATTTAGCGAAGGAACAATACGAAATAGCAAATCGAAAAGTCAATGATGTAAAAGCAATGCTTATCAAATTAATCAAGTCTATTAGAAAGAATTAAATAACAGTTGTCAGTACAAGCCAACGCTTTTGGCTTTCAGCTTTCAGCTTTAAGTTTTAAAAATGAAACTCTTCGACGT
>JAYTSC010000286.1:0-5724 GCA_043745885.1 Bacteroidota bacterium
TACATAATACCTGCTGTTGAATTGATGGCCATCCATAGTATGCCTACAGAAAGGGTATTCACAATTCGGAGTAAATATTCTCTAACGCCTGGTTCCATAGTCCTTTTCCCCTTACTCTTGCGCTAAAGCTTCAGCATCGGAGCAAAGGGGGAATTATTATAATGTAAAAATATTATTTACTCTTTTTATATCCCCTATTAGGATTTAATCAAAGCTCTGATTACTGGCAGCTGCTAATTTCAGAATTCTATCAAACTGTGCCGGTGTTAAATCACTATAAAAATAATAAATTGGGTCTACCTGAATTCCATAGTGATGAACTTCGTAATGACAATGGGGGCCTGTACTTTTACCGGATGTGCCCACATAACCAATTACTTCTCCTCTTTTAACCATTTCCCCTACCCTGGCTTTAATTCGAACCATATGGCCATATAGCGTTTCATATCCATATCCATGATTGACCACAACTCTATTACCATAACCACCTGTATTATAACCTGCATCTCTTATCCTTCCATCGGCAGTAGCATAAATAGGTGTTCCCACCGGGGCAGTAAAATCGAGGCCGGGATGCAATCTTCTGTCTTTATAAATTGGATCAATTCGATAGCCAAATCCAGAAGCTACACGTGATAAATTTTTATTGCTTACGGGTTGTATGGAAGGTATAGATGCCAATGTTTTGGCTTTATTCTTAACCATATTGGCAATCTCGTCAAAAGATTTTTCCTGATAAGCCGTTCTGAGCGACATATTATTCAATTGCAATGCAATACTGGAAATGAGTTCTGACTCGCCCATACTCTGAACCAATTTCACTTCATTTTTAAGTTCCATATCCTTAATTCGAGCACTGTCGGGTATGGGTTTTGCTTCAAAAATAGATCTATAAACAGTATTATCCCTATCCTCAATTTCATTCATCTTCAATTCCAGCTGCTTTAACCGTTCCATAAACACACTATAATTTCCTTTTAAATCGTCATTTTGCTGACGCAGGAATTTTTCTTTAGGCGAATCAATATATCGAAAAGCAATGGCAAAGATGAGTACCCCGGTAACAATTGAAGCGGCAATAAATCCAATTAACTGCAATAAACGCACACGTAAAGGTGTCTCCAACTTTTCATAGCGGAGTGTATGGGTATTGTAATAGTATTTGACCTTTTTCATGCGTTTTTTACTTTACAACAACAATTGCAGTTCTTAGGTTGCTAATCATGGGCTCAGGAGGAAAGACATATCAACGCAGCTTTCCGAATTCAGGATTTACGCATCAATTCCTTACCTTTAACACCCTATAAAAGCTTTCAAATATAGTTTCAAAGCTGCTAATATTTTGTGTAAACTTTTTGAATAGATGATGACCAGTACCGAAATACGTCAAGAATTTCTCAATTTTTTTGCTTCTAAGGGGCATCATATTGTTCCCTCAGCACCCATTGTGGTAAAAAATGACCCAACCTTACTGTTTACCAATGCAGGGATGAATCAATTCAAGGATTTCTTTCTTGGCAATAAAAAACCTGCGTATACAAGAGTGGTAGATACCCAAAAATGTTTACGGGTAAGTGGTAAACATAACGATTTGGAGGAAGTGGGTGTTGATACGTACCACCATACCATGTTTGAAATGCTGGGGAATTGGAGTTTTGGCGATTATTTTAAAGTAGAAGCCATTGCATGGAGCTGGGAACTTTTAACGGAAATATATAAATTAGATAAGACTCGCTTATATGTTACTGTTTTTCAGGGAGATGAAAAAGAAAAATTACCGCCATCAAATATCGCCTTAACAGAATGGAGAAAGCTGGTTAGTGAAGAACATATCGTATTTGGAAATAAAAACGATAATTTCTGGGAAATGGGAGAAACCGGCCCTTGTGGTCCCTGCAGTGAAATTCATGTGGATATGCGTAGTGATGCAGAAAGAAAAAAGATACCGGGCAGAGAACTCGTTAATAAAGATCATCCACAAGTAATAGAAATTTGGAATAATGTATTCATGCAATTCAATCGTTTAAAAGACGGAAGTTTACAACCACTTCCTGCACAACATGTAGATACCGGAATGGGATTTGAAAGGCTGGTTCGTGTTATTCAAGGCAAACAAAGTAATTACGATACCGATGTTTTTACCGGTACCATTGCAGCAACTGAAAAAATAACTGGGAAGAAATATGATTATAGCGATAGTAAAGAAGCCATCGCATTTCGCGTTTTAGCAGACCATATTCGCGCCATTGCTTTTACCATTGCAGATGGACAACTTCCGGCTAATAATGGTGCAGGGTATGTAATTCGTAGAATATTAAGAAGGGCTGTTCGTTATTATTATTCTTACTTGAACTATAAAAAACCATTATTACATCAATTACTTCCTTTGCTGGCAGAACAATTTAAAAATGTATTTCCTGAATTAATACTGCAACTTGATTTTATCAGTAAAGTGGTAAAAGAAGAAGAGGATGCTTTTTTAAAAACATTGGACAAAGGTTTGAAACGGATGGATGACATCATTGCCTCTTCGAAAAATGAAATAAATGGCAAAGCTGCATTTGAATTATTTGACACTTTTGGTTTCCCGATTGATTTAACCAGATTAATTGCCATAGAAAATAAGCTAACCGTTGACGAACCAGGTTTTGAAACCGAAATGCAGCAACAAAAAAACAGGAGCCGTGCTGCAGGAACCATTGATACAGAAGACTGGGTAGTATTATTAGAAGATGGTATTAATGAATTTATAGGCTATGATTCACTCGAAATAAAATGTAATGTAGTTAAATACCGAAAAGTGAAGGCGAAGGGTAAAGTAGCTTTTCAACTGGTTTTGGAAGCCACTCCTTTTTATGCGGAAAGCGGAGGCCAAATTGGCGATACCGGTACTTTGAATTTTGATGGAGAAATCATTCAAGTAGTTGATACGAAAAAAGAGAATAACCTGATCATCCATCTTGTAGAAACGCTTCCGGCAAATATTCAAGCAACCCTTCTGGCGAAAGTAGATTTGCAAAAAAGACATTCCATAGAAATACACCATAGTGCTACACATTTACTTCATGCCGCATTACGTCAGGTTTTAGGAAATCACGTGGCACAGAAAGGAAGCCTTGTAAGTGAAGAACAACTTCGTTTCGATTTTTCCCATTTTGCTAAAGTTACCAACGTTGAGTTGGCAAGTATCGAAGCAATCGTGAATGAGAAAATACGTGAAAATATTTTAGTGTACATAAAAGAAATGAGTAAAGATGAAGCCATAGCAATGGGTGCTATGGCTTTGTTTGGAGAAAAATATGGAGACAAGGTTCGGGTGGTCATGATTGATTCCAAATACTCTATCGAACTTTGTGGTGGTACGCATGTAGGGACTACCGGTGAATTGGGCTTTTTTAAAATTATCACAGAAACAGCCGTCGCTGCAGGTGTACGACGTATTGAAGCAATGAGTGGTAAAGCAGCAGAATTATTAATCAAAGACCAGTTTGAAATAATCAGTTTGGTTAGTGAAAGTCTTAAGAATCCTAAAGACATACATCTGGCAGTAGATTCTTTATTGGCAGACAACAATGAATTAAGAAAGCGTATAGAAAGTCTGGAAGCAAAACAATTGGTTACCATAAAGAAAGATTTACTGAAAAAGGTGGAAGTCATTAATGGCATTAACTTTATTGGAAGTATAGTGGAAGTTAGTAATGCAGATAGCCTAAAGAAATTATGCTTCGATCTGAAAAACGATTTAGCCAATAATGTAGTGGTTCTCGCTGCCGCAATTGATGGAAAAGCACAAGTGGCAATCCTTTTAGATGAATCGGTAAGCACTTTGAAAAACCTGGAAGCCCCCAAAATCATCAAAGAACATATTGCCGGATTAATTAAAGGTGGTGGTGGTGGACAAAAAACCCTGGCTACTGCCGGCGGACAGGATGCCAGCAATCTTGCTTTAGTGATTGAAAAAGTAAAGGCACTAATCCTTTAATATTAATGTGAAACATGAGTTGAATAATGGGCATGTTTTGTCACTTTCTATTGTCAATTTGGCCGCAGATTCAGATAAATGTAATGGTTATAAATCTGCGAATCTGCTGCTAAAAAAACTCGAACAACCCACTCTTTATATTGATTATTAGTTATTTACGTCAAAAATAAAAGAAGGATTCAGTGAAAAACTGTGGCAATCCTCCCCCACTCATCATTCATTAACCTTTTTTAACATTTCCGAAATGTTTCGTATTTACTTAATCCCCTACATTTGATCTACAAATAATTTCGTACACCAAAAATAAATGATATGAAAAAGAGATTTTTGCCCATTTTCTTAGTTTGCATGTTCTCAATGTTTTTTGCAAATGCACAAACCACTGAACAAAAGGAAAAAGAAGAAAAAGTTGAAAAAAAGGAAACCATTACCATACGAAAAAAAGCAAATGGGAATGAAAAAATGACTGTGGTTGTTGACGGAAAAAATATTACCGTTAACGGTAAACCCCTTGAAGATTTAAAAGACCTAGACATAGAAATTAATAGAAACAGTGGTAATGATGTTAGGATATCTCCAAAAATAAATGGCAGAATTGCCCCAAGGGGTAGTATTAGAATGTACAGGGATGATGCAACTTCCGAATCTAATCGTGCTTTTTTGGGGGTAGTAACTGAGAAAAATGAAAAGGGTGCTAAAATAACTTCTGTTGAAAAAGAAACGGCAGCAGAAAAAGCAGGTCTTAAAAAAGAAGACATAATTACCAAAGTGGGCGATACCAAAATCAATACGAGTGAAGACCTTTATGCTGCCATTGGCAAATACAAACCCGAGGAAAAAGTTAGCATCACCTATCTACGTGATGGCAAAGAAACTATGGCAACTGCCGTATTAGGCAAAAACAAAGTATTAGAAGAGGGGGTATTTAACTTCAATGGTAATGATTTGAATTTTAATGGCAAGGATTTTAATTTTGAGATGCCTAATCAACCCAATTGGAATGGAAGAGATTTTAGTTTTACAAGAAAACCCCGCCTAGGAATTCAAATTCAAGATACAGAAGATAGCAAGGGTGTTAAAGTTTTAGAGGTAGATAGTAATACGCCTGCTGCTAAATCAGGATTACAAAAAAACGATGTGATTAAAGAAATTAATGGCAAATCAATTACTTCTACTGACGATTTATCTTCTGCAATAAAAGACTTGAAAGAGGGTGATAGCTTGAAAGTGAGTTATCATAGAGACGGAAAAACACAAACCACTGATATTAAATTCCCAAAGAAATTAAAAACAGTTGACCTATAACCAAGTCTGAAATAATATGAGTCGGGATGTTTGAACGTCAAGACGCAAATTCTCTTGTTATAAGCCATGCTAGTCTTAGCATGGCTTATTTATTGGAAGCTTACAGTTTTAATAAATACAGGTATTCTTAAATTCGGTTTCAATAATAGTGGATAAGAGAAAAAGAGGGAAAGAGAAAACTTCTCACTCTAGTTTTATAAATTTACCACTCCTATATCTCTTTCTCTCTTATCCACTCTCCTGTCTTGTGCGCTGGGACACCCGAGCTAAATTTTGAGGTCAAAAATTTTAGTGTAATCTTAAATTCGGTTTCAATAAGAGTGGATAAGAGAAAAAGAGGGAAAGAGAAAACTTCTCTCTCTAGTTTTATAAATTTACCACTCCTATATCTCTTTCTCTCTTATCCACTCTTATTGAAATTTTTTTCACCCGTCTAA
>JAYTSC010000287.1:0-10580 GCA_043745885.1 Bacteroidota bacterium
GAATTCTTTTATATATTCAATTTCCCTTTTATCCATATCAATAATTCCAACTGCAAAAGCATCATTAAACACGCCTTTCATTTTCGCTGCTACTGAACTATTTCCTTTTGCGTGGTTAGCGCTTTCTTTTCCACCAACATTTAATAAAATATTTATCAAACAGGTATCAACATAACATTCAGGTATAATAGCATTAATCATTCTTCAAAAAACTTTCAAGATTGAAGAAAAGGTCAATGCCATATTGATAAATTTCTGTCACTTGCGTGTCAGTCAGTCTATTAATTACCGTTTCGCCATTTTTTAAAGAAACAGTATAAATGCTCAATTCATCATCTTTCAATTCCTCCATAAAATCATTCAACACAAAAGGACTGTGTGTTGATACAAAATATTGGTTGTTATTCTTATCAAATATTATATCATTTGCAATTTTTGAGATATACGGAGGGAACATATGTGCTTCTGGTTCTTCAAAAAGTAAGATACAATTAGAATTAGTTTGGATAGCTGCCTTAAAAAAAATTAGTCTCCTTAATGTATCTGCAACTTGATGGTATGGAATATTAACCCCTGTTCCATCATCCAATTCTTTCTGAAATTTGATAGATTGATCTCCTCTATCGATGATAAGTTTAAGTCCGTATTCTCTAAAAATTTCAACAATCTCTTTTCTGAGTGACCCATTCCGTTGTAAAACGTCTAATAAATTACTTCCATTCGGTATTGAGAGTGATAAGGGTCTAGTTCCATTAATAAAGACATCTTTCTGATATTCATATTTACGGATAGGACTTATGATATGCTTATAATTAGAAAACAAAGCCGGTCGTGTAACAACAAAAGTAAATTGGTTTTGAACCGAAGTAGTAGAAGAAAAAATATTATCACAGTCTTTGCTATTTGCGTGATCAATTAATATATGAGCCCTGATTTCGAGATCATTTGATTGGTTTGTTATTAGTTCAATTTGAATTTTATTATTTAATATTACACTATTAGTTTCCTTAGAATCATGATTATAAAAAAGTTCGTAAAACTGCTTCACTCTACAAATCTCATTAAATCTAAATTGTTCATTACTTAATTCTAAAGTAGTAAAAAGACCAATCGCTTCTAAAATATTACTCTTACCCACATTAGGATAACCAATAAAAATATTAACTCTTTTACAATCATCAACTATCTGATGTCGTATAGACTTAAAGTTGTTAATTTCTATTTTGTTTATCCTTTCCATTTAATTATTTAAACTGTAGTTGGAACATGAATCGCATCCGCATAATGCGCCAATCCATAATTTCTTTTCTGTGATTCTTCAGGTTGTAATACATGCCATTCAAACTCATCCCTGAAATGCCTGATCGCTGCTGCAACGGGCCATGCTGCTGCATCTCCCAACGGACAAATCGTATTGCCTTCAATCTTACTTTGAATATCCCACAATAAATCAATATCACTTAATTTACCTTCTCCTTTTTCTAAACGGTATAATAATTTTTCCATCCAGCCGGTACCTTCTCTACAAGGAGAGCATTGGCCACAACTTTCATGCCGATAGAACCGGGCAAATGTATAGGTATTTTTTACAACACATTGGTCTTCGTCTAAAACGATGAACCCACCCGATCCCATCATGGATCCTGTTGCAAAACCACCATCACTTAAACTTTCATAGTTCATGTAACGGGTTTCACCTTTTGCAGTTTTCAATAATAAATTGGCGGGCAGTATCGGTACAGATGAACCACCCGGGATACAAGCTTTTAAACGTTTGCCCTTAGCAATGCCGCCACAATATTCATCACTGTAAATAAATTCTTCTACAGAAATCGTCATGTCGATTTCATACACACCGGGTTTGGCTATATTTCCACAAGCAGACATTAACTTAGTTCCGGTTGATTTTCCCACACCAATTTTAGCATATTCTTCTCCGCCCATATTTATGATAGGGACAACTGCCGCAAGGGTTTCAACATTGTTCACTACAGTTGGGCGCAACCAAGCACCTTGTATGGCGGGAAAAGGTGGTTTAATACGAGGGTTTCCTCTTTTGCCTTCTAATGATTCTATTAAAGCAGTTTCTTCTCCACAGATATATGCACCTGCTCCCCGATGTACATATATTTCGCAATCGAAACCTGTTCCTAAAATATTTTTTCCAAGAAATCCATTTGCCTTGGCTTCTTCAATTGCCTGTTCTAATATTTCTACAATCCATGCATATTCACCTCTGATATAAATGTATGTGGCATAACTCCCCAATGCAAACGAGGAAATGATTAAACCTTCAATCAGCAGATGTGGTAAGAATTCCATCAGGTACCTGTCTTTAAAAGTACCGGGTTCACTTTCATCAGCATTACATACCAAATGACGAGGCACGCCTTCAGGTTTGGCAATAAAACTCCATTTCAATCCTGCAGGAAAACCTGCACCACCTCTACCACGAAGTCCGCTTTTCTTCACTTCTTCTACTATTGCTTCAGGGCCCATATTTTTCAGGGCTTTCTCAACGCCACGATAACCACCCTCACGGCGATATACTTCATAGGATCGAATCCCTTCTACATGTGCTTTTTCTAATAATAATTTTATGCCCATATTGAAAAGTTAAAAGTTAAAAGTTAAAAGTTAAAACACAACCCTTACTTTTTACTTTTTAATTAATTATTTGTTGCTGCATTTTTCCTGCATTCTACAATAATAGAGTCTATTTTTTCTGTTGTTAAATACTCTCGATAATTTTTTCCAAACTGCATCATAGGTGCATAACCACAAGCGCCAAGGCACTCCACTGTTTTTAAAGTAAATAAACCATCGGCTGTTGTTTCTCCCGGTTTAATACCTAATGCATTGGTTATATAGTCAATAATATGATCACTGCCATTTAACATACATGGACCGGTTTGGCAAACTTCAAACATGTATTTTCCAACCGGTTTCAAATTGTACATGCTATAAAAAGTAGCCACTTCATATACTTCAATGGGTTCAATACTTAACAACACTGCTACATAATCCATAGTAGTACTGCTTAGCCAACCCCCAAATGTATCTTGGGCAATATGCAATACAGGCAATAAAGCACTTTTCTGTTTTCCTTCGGGATAACGAGAAATGATTTCTTTTACCTTAGCTAGTTTTTCTTCTGAAAATTTTACCATACCCCAACCCCCTAAAGAGGGCTTAATTTTATTTTATAAAAAAAACAATTTTCCTTTTCTTGTCTTTAATTCCGCCTTTATACCAACGCTGTATTTTTTTGCAAGGGTCAGGGGGTTAAGCATCCATTTCTCCCGCAATCAAATTTAAACTACTCATGGTTACAATAGCGTCACTTAACATGCCACCTGTTACCAATTCCGCATATGCCTGGTAATAAATAAAACAGGGGCGGCGAAAATGTAGTCGGAACGGGGTACGACCACCATCACTAATTAAATAAAATCCCAATTCTCCATTTCCACCTTCAACAGATTTATAAACTTCCCCTTTGGGCATTTCTACTTCACCCATAATAATTTTGAAATGCCAGATCAATGCTTCCATTTTTGTATACACATCTTCTTTCACCGGGAGATAATATTCGGGAACATTGGCATGAAACACTTCAGCTTCCTCCCCTTTGAACTCCTGCACTTTTTGATAGGCCTGTTGAATAATTCCGAGGCTTTGCCACATTTCTTCATTTCTAACCAAAAAGCGGTCATAATTATCTCCTGTTTTTCCTACCGGGATAGTAAAATCAAAATCTTCATAACTGCTGTATGGACTATGTATTCGAACATCGTAATCAACACCTGTTGCTCGAAGGTTGGGACCAGTAAATCCGTAATTCAAAGCTCGTTCAGCACTAATACCACCCGTTCCCATGGTACGTTCCATAAAAATTCGGTTACGCGCAAAAAGGTTCTCAAATTCCTTTAATACAGAAGGATATTCTTTTAAAAATTTCTCGAGTTTCGTAAACGCAGTATTTGTGAAATTCCTTTCAAAGCCGCCAATACGTCCAATATTAGTAGTTAGGCGGGACCCACATACTTCTTCATATATTTCATAAATTAGTTCACGGTATTGCATTACATACAAGAAGCCGGTATAAGCACCTGTATCTACACCAACAATAGAGTTACAAATTAAATGATCAGATATCCTGGCTAACTCCATGATAATAATTCGCAGATAATCCACTCGTTTGGGTGTTTCTACACCTAATAATTTTTCACAGGTAAGATGCCAACCCATATTATTAATCGGACTACTGCAATAATTCAATCGATCTGTCAGTGGCGTAATTTGGTATAAAGGCCTACGCTCAGCAATTTTCTCAAATGCACGATGTATATAACCAACGGTAGATTCGGTTGACACAATCCGCTCACCATCTAACTCCATAATGTTTTGGAATACACCATGCGTTGCAGGATGTGTTGGCCCAACATTTAAGGTTGTAGTCTGTTTTTCTATTGAGCCTTCCGGCAATTTAATATGGTGGTGTTGCTCTGTCATACCCGAATCCCAATCTTTGTGGAACTAATTTTATTTATTAAGTCAACTTATTATCTCTTCTCAGCTATGTTGTGTCACTCACTTGTACTTTCAGTACTATACGCAGCTTTCAACAAAAGATAATGAACCGGAGAGTTTTTAACCTCTCCCAAACATCTCATCATCTTTATCCTTTCTTGTTTGATCTTCCAATGGAAACTCTTTTCTCATTGGGAAATAATCCATTTCATCCACATTTAATATTCGCTTCAAATTTGGATGACCAACAAAATTTACACCATAAAAATCAAAGGTCTCACGTTCCATAAAGTTTGCAGCCGAAAAAAGTTTCGTAGCCGTAAAAATATCCGGTTCTTTGATGTTGGTAAAAACTTTAAATCGTACCCGAACATTTTCTGTAAGATTATGCAAATGATATACCACAGCCAATTCTCGTCCGGGTAAGTCAGGAAAGTTAATGCCACATAAATCAGTTAAAAAGCGAAACCCCAATTCAACATCATCATGTAAAAACTGTAAAACTTTTAGGTTATTTTCTTTTGCAGCTTCAAAGCTTAGCATACCATAAGACTCTTCAAAATAGAAGAACCCATCACCAAATTTTTCTGTGAGTAGTTGTTGAATTTTTTCGTTGGTTAGTGCCATAAATCACCCCCTATCCCCTGACGCTTGCACCAAAGCTTATGCGTGGGTGCAAATGGGGAATCAATTATGTTATTTAAAAATATTTTTTTTTGCTTCATATCTTATTTTTTTCACCCTGTAAACTCCCCCATTGTACCGCCGCATAACTTTTGGCGCAAGCGTCAGGGGGCCGGGGGGTTATTCTATCCCGTACCCATTCATCAATGCTTTATACTGCTCACTGTTTCTTCTCCGTATACTTTCTAGGCCCACCAATTCTTGTATTTTCATAAATCCATCTAATATTGCTTCAGGTCTTGGTGGGCAACCCGGAACATAAACGTCAACTGGTATGATCTGATCAATTCCTTGTAACACACTATACGTATCAAAAATACCCCCACTTGATGCACAAGCACCTACTGCAATAACCCATCTAGGCTCAGCCATTTGTAAATATACCTGACGTAATACAGGGCCCATTTTTTTAGCAATGGTTCCCATGACCATCAATAAGTCACATTGACGGGGTGAGAATCCAACTCTCTCAGAACCAAATCTAGCCAAGTCATAATGCGAACCCATGGTTGCCATAAATTCAATACCACAGCATGAAGTAGCAAAAGGAAGGGGCCACATAGAGTTTTTACGTGCTAATCCGACAACATTACTTAATCGGGAAGTAAAAAAACCTTCCCCCGCATAACCTTCAGGGGCTTCGGCAACACCAATGGCATCACTAACTTTTGCTTCGATGGGATGAATATTAAAACGTACGGGACGTGACATGTTTTGAGTTAAAAATTAATAATTAATAATTAGTAATGATTTCAGAAACTATAACCTTTTAAGAACTCAACGGTTCACTTTGAATTATTAATTCTTGATTTATCATTATTAATTGTCATCAATCTTCCCAGTTTAAGGCTCCTTTTTTTACAATATATATAAAGCCAACAAGAAAAAAAGTAACAAACATTAAAACAGCGCCAAACCCTGCCCAACCGAGTTCCCGAAAATTTACTGCATACGGGTAGAAGAATATGACTTCTACATCAAACAAAACAAATAAAATAGCCACCAGAAAATATTTGATGGCCATGGGTTGGCGGGCATTGCCATGGGTTTCGATACCACTGGCAAAATTCTCTAATTTATCTTTTGTTTTGCGTTTTGGGCCTACCCAGGCAGAAAAGCCAAGCATGGTGGCGACAAATCCCGCCGCAAAGATTAATTGAACACCAATTGGAAAATAATTAGCCGTTGAATTTGAAGCACTTGCGTCTGATAACAAAGAAAGCCAACTCATGAAAAGGTATTAATTGTTGCAAAAATAAGCCTGAGAAGGATATAAAAGAAAAACTCCTCAATAATGAGGAGTTTTTTATCAATTTTTTATTAGCCCTTACCTGAGGGTCTTCCGCCGCCGGACCTCCCAGATTTTTTAGTGGGTGCCTGTGGCTTACTATAATAGTCCATATTTTTCTGAAATTCAGCCTTTGCACCTGTAGCAAACTTATTATACTCATCATTTGGATCAGGATAAGTAGCAAGAATTTCATTGGCAAGATCCTGTCCTTTTTGACAAATAGCCAAAAATTGCTGAAGAATTTCAGTTGGTGCAGCTGCAACAGTAGCAGGAGGTTTCAAATCAGGATTCCTCTTCATGGTGTTTAGAATACTACCATAAGTTGAGATAATAAAGCCCTGGTTCATAAGAATCTCCTTTTTATACTTTTCCTTATTTACAGAAGCATATATAGAATCCATATATAATAGACCGGCAACGGCTATCCCTTTAGATGTATCAGGGTCAGCAGCTAGAGAAGCTCTTTTTAAGAAAGTATAGGGTTGTGGCTTGTCTGGGTAGGCTGTCATATAATTTTTCGCCAGTAAAATTGTTTTTGAAAAGTCTTTTGCATTCAAATAAGCACTTGTAAGAGCATAATGGTCTGCTTCACTCATGGAACCCTTTAGGTCGAGCCTTTTTTGTATCCATATTACTTGCTCAGGATACATTTTGGCAATTCCAAACATATCGGAAGCCTGACTCATATAATTCATCTTATTTACTTTAGATGTATCATTAGTTAAGGCTTTTTCTATATAGGCTACAGCTTGTGCTTCGCTACCCTTGAATTTAGAAAATACTTTTACTGCCAGTTCATAGTCCTCTGGTACAATTTTATCTGGAGGTGCCATTGAAAAGAATTTTTCAATATTCGCTTTTGACTGAACAGAATCATTTAGCCTGTCATAGTTCATTGCAGCTAAAATACTTAAACGGGGAACAGCTGCTAAACCAACGGAGGCTTCTATTTCTTTTATTTTAGCAAGCGATTCAGCATTTTTTTGGGCACGAAAAAGATACTCAGCTAGAAAATAATCATTTTTGGGATCCTTATCTGCATTTGCAACAAACTTATCTAAGTATTCCTTTGCTTTATTTACATCTTTCTCAGCATAGTATTGATAAAAAGCAAAATAAGAAAGCGGAAAAGCCGGATCGGCAGCAATAGAGTTATTAAAGCTTGCTTCAAATAAATCTTTGTTGTTCTGACTCTGATAAATTTTACCAATCCGATACATGGCATACGCATTCTTAGGATCGCGTGCTACTGCTTCCTGATAAGCTTTTACAGCATCCCCTCCATTTTCACCACCCAATTTTAAGTAGTTGATACCTAAATTAATCATGATATCAGCACTGGTAAGGTCAATCTCAGCTGCCTGTTTTAATTTATCAATAGCATAATTATGATCGCCCAGATTGCTGGCTACTTCTGCATTGGAACGTCCAATTATATTTAATATGGCTGGATTGGGTTTACCCCTATTTTTACCTTTTGTTTCTGTAGTTGCTGTGATAGCCTGTTCAAATTTTTGTTTTACAGAATTCATATCTCCTTTCTCAAGTATCTCAATATGCCCCATACCTACCAATAACCAAGGATCACTCCCAATTTCCAGAAGACCTTTTTGGTAAATAGCTTTAGCTGCCTGCATATCATCTTTAGTAGGTTGACTGCCATTTTGAGATAAAAGGGCCTGTCCTAACCAATAAATCGATTGAGGATCTTTCGGATTGGCATCATAGGCTTTCTGAAAGGCATCCCTTGCACTCTTGTTCTTTTCATAATTCAGGAATTTGATCCCCTCCGGTATCTGGGCCATCAAAAACTGAGCAGAAAGCATTGTGGTAAACATTAGTACAACTGTTTTCTTCATTTTTCTTTTTTTATAGTAATTGTGTCAATCTGCTTCCTTAATTTTTCCCAGTCTGCTGTTAAACCCCATTTTAGCAGGTACCAGAAAGGCTCTTCTAAAAATCAACTGCCCTCTTTCTAAACTCATAAAATTCATAAAACCTGTACCTAGTCCTGCCGAATTTTCTTTTAATATATAATACAAGGGCCGTGCCAAAGGATACTCACCATACGTAAGCGAAGCTTGGGTAGGCTTGGCAAACAGGTCTTTTTCTTCACATTTAATACATTCCATCAATGCGGTTCGAATCTTATTTAAGGCGTTCACTTGTTTTTGATCATAACTATCGCCAACCCAACTCAAGCCTACAAAACCAATACTGTTTTGGTTATTGGTAACTGATTCAATTACTTTTTGACTGTTTTCAGCTGCTACCACATTATTTCCAAATGTAGCACCCCTTAGCACACTATCCTGTAAAAACCGAACAGTACTGGTTGCATTTTTACCATCCATAACAGCAGTTTTCTTATTTTTTCCACTAAGGATATCTTTTAACTGGGCAATGGTGAACACACTGTCTTTCGATTCCTTATTTACAATCACAACTACTGCATCATAAGCCAAAATACCATATTGTGGCTTGAAAGACAATTTGCTTTTATAGAAAGAGGCTTCGGTTTCATTAAGCCCTTTGGCAACAATGATCATTCTTGTACTATCAGACTGCAAATCTCTAAAACAGGCTGCTTCTGATTTATAAGAAACCCGAATCATTGTGTTTGGAAAAGAGGAATGATGCACTTTTAACTGCTCTTCAATCACCATTCTAAAACTCTCATCTACACTTATATTGATTTGTCCTTTTGTTGGTGTATCACGGGTATCTTCTTTTTTATCGCTTGAATCACAAGAAACAAAGAACATCCCTAACCCAATTAAAAACCCATATAACACACTACTTCTCATCTTAATAATCATGCTTAACACCTCTGTACAAACGAAAACTACCATATAATAAACAAAGACCTCCAAAGAAATACCTGAAAAACTCATTGTCTTTTCCGGTAAGTTGTTCAATTTTCAATTTTTCAGCAAACAACATCAATACAGCCATTCCCAATAATAAAATGGCAATCGTAATGTCATAAGACATGCGCATTAAATTATAACTTTTTTTCTGTTTAGTTCTTAAATCATTCTCCATTTAACATTCAATTAAAACAGGATGGGCAATTTAGGTAATAATTTTATTTGTGTCCAATAATTGTGACCTACAATTTAAAACTATTCCCCGGTTAACATTAAGATAGATGCAGGCAGCAGATAATTTCCATAAACATATGAGCACCAATGCTAATGGATGTTAGCACCTGTTTATGAAATGCTGCAAACGTTTGTGTGTATTGTAAACAGATGCAGAATGGCAGCGCGCACCTTATCTTTGCCCGATGAAAATCTTAATGGTATGCCTGGGAAATATTTGCAGGAGTCCATTGGCAGAAGGGATCCTGCAGCATAAAGCAATAGCAGCAGGATTAGACTGGAAGATAGACAGTGCAGGCACAGGCGGGTATCATATAGGAGAACAACCACATGTGTTATCGCGAAAAGTGGCGGGGTTAAACCGGATCGATATCAGTAAGCAGCAATGCCGGCAGTTTACCAAAGCGGATATGTTGGCATTTGACAGGATATTTGTGATGGATTCGGATAATTACGAAGAGGTAAAACGGATAAGCAAGGAAGCATGGGATGGGAAGAAAGTTGATTTTATCCTGAACGCGCTTTATCCCGGAGAGAACAGGGATGTACCTGATCCTTGGTATGGCACGGAAAAAGATTTTCATTTTGTATTTGATATGCTTGACAAAGTCTGCGAGCAGATTATTATTGCATATTTGAAACGTGAGTCGTGAGTCTACAAAATACTCACGATTCACGATTCACGACTCACGATTCACGACTCACGATTCACGATTCACGACTCACGATTCACGACTCACGATTCACGACTCACGATTCACGATTCAAGGCTCACGAACAACATAATAACGATATCCGGCTAATTAAGAATACACCAATATTAATAATCATCACACATCTCTCATGAGCAAACCCGGCTTACCACAAGGAACCAGAGATTTTAGTGCCGCAGTGGTACGCAAACGCAATTATATTTTTCAAACGATCCGTTCTGTTTTTGAATTATATGGTTTTCAGCCGCTGGAAAC
>JAYTSC010000288.1:0-3310 GCA_043745885.1 Bacteroidota bacterium
ATACCTGTTTACGTTTTTATGATTCTCTACTACCAGCCCTTGCTGCTAGATTTTGTACAACAACTTTTTGGTAAGGGAAATATCGCCCGGGTTAATGAAATTATGAATTCCACAAAAATCATCATACAACGATATATGATTGCATTATTGTTCGAAGCCATTATTGTAGCAACATTAAATTCTTTGGGGCTGTTATTATTGGGTATTCAATATGCTGTGGTAATGGGTATTATAGGAGCGCTCTTAAACTTGATTCCTTACTTGGGTGGTATTGTAGCAGTTGCTTTACCGATGATGGTGGCTTTTGTTACCAAAGATTCTCTCAGTTATACTTTTGGGGTATTGGCTTTATACATTGTGGTGCAGCTAATTGATAATAATTATGTGTTGCCCAAACTAGTGGCATCCAGAGTGAGGATCAATGCACTTATCTCAATAATCGTAGTACTGATAGGTGATGCAATTTGGGGCATTCCCGGCATGTTTCTGTCTATACCACTTACCGCTATTGTAAAAGTGATATTTGATCATATAGATGTACTGAAGCCATGGGGCTTTCTATTAGGAGATACCATGCCGCCACTCCGAATCCATAAAATGTACTCAGTAAAAAAAAGTAGGTGATTTATGTAAGTTTTAAAAAAACATACATAACAATCTGTCTAACCATGCCACTAACTTTGTAGTATACATTTTAACAATCATTTTCTGGAAGTAGTTATACATCGCTTTTCTCCAATTAAATTATGTAAAATAAACTATATAAAATATGAAAATAAATATCGGTATCTCAGAAAAAAATCTAACACATATTGTTGCAACCTTAACAGTTGTGCTGGCAGATGAAATGACTTTATATGTTAAAACACGTAAGTTTCACTGGAATGTTACCGGCGAAAGTTTTATGGAAATGCACAAATTGTTTGAAGGACAATACAAACAACTGGAAGAAACCATTGATGCGGTAGCAGAACGGATTAACCAATTAGGAAGCAAGACGATTGGCACATTGAGTGAATTTGCTAAACATACATCTGTTAAGGAATCGCCAGGCAAATATTATAATTCTAAAGATATGATACTAGAACTTTTAAAAGATTACGAAATGATTATTCAGTCATTACGGAAAAATATAAATAATTTTGCAGGAAAATTTAAAGACGCCGGCTCGGCCGATTTTCTTACCGGTGTGATGGAACAGCATGAAAAGTCTGCCTGGATTTTAAGAAGATATCTTTCATGAAAAAATTATATGTGTATTTAGATACACGATTCGAAAGAATAACCATGGCCACCATGAATGTTATGGGTAATTCCATAACTTTTTTGGTGGCAGTGTTGATTGTATTATTCTGGTTAACAAGTAAACATTTTTGGAGCCAAACACTGCATCAACAAATCGAAAATATCATTGTAGCGGTTACTTTTCTCACATTATTTACTATACAGAAAGAATTCAAACGTTTTTCCGCTTCACTGCATATTAAACTAAACGAACTGATCTCTTCAAACAAGGAAGCGAATAATAAAATGATGATTGTAGAAGAAAAAACCGAATCGGAATTACAAGAACTTACCAAAATGTATGCGGATAACGCTCTTGCGGAAACCATGGATGAACCTCGCATCCCAACTGGCTTGTAACTGCCGAATCTTTTACTGAGTGCTATTGCAAAACCACCAACTGTTTTTTTTCTTACCTCTAAATGGCCACATAATTATCTTAGGCCGTTTTCTCATTTTCCGATATGTGATTTATATAAATAGCATCAACACTTGTGTAACAGTAGATGTATAAATAGCCCAATCTTACACAATGGATTACGATTACTACGTAAGCAAAGAAAGTTATTTTAAAATTAATATTTATCAAATAAAGCTAATTAAACCAATAATGAAAATGAAAAAAAAGCCAACTTTAAACGCAATAGACAATAAAAATGTTTCAGGTAAACCTGATAGGCAAAATGAAATCAGTCATTTCCCGAAAGATCCTGCTATTCCGACTGTAACAGGTTTTGTAAGAAAGTCAAAGGAATTGATTCCTTCTCCTACTGATGCCAAAGTAGCAATTAAAGCCAGTAACAGAACCCAAGTACAGAATGAGAATACAGAAAAGGAAATAACCGGAAAACAAGATAGACAGAATCTAAAATTTGGGTTAGGTAGTAATGATATTTTAAGGTATGTGGAAGATCATGGTGAGTAAAACAAATGATTGGATTCACCTGTGAATCTTGTAATTATTAAGCTCTTTTGTGTAACGGATAATACAAGTCGAAAGACCAACTTTACAGTATAAAAAGGAACACAAATTATGATCTATATTATCATTTTAATCGTTATTACGATGGTTATTTTTCTTTTGGCTAAAATCCTTTTGATAAGTTATGAAAACAAAACAACTGCTTTTAATGATGTTTTTTGGTACCCTGTTTTTGATGAACAACGGAACGGCACAAAATTATCAGACAGCTGTCGGACTAAGGTTCGGTGGGTTAACCAACGGAATTACCATAAAACATTTTATCAGTAATAAGTCGGCTCTCGAAGGGATTGTTAGTTTGGGACATGATAATTTTATTGTTACGGGGTTATATGAAGTCCATAGCGGAGTAGATCATTCCACCTTACTTAACATGTATTATGGTATCGGTGGTCATATTGGTTTTTTTCGCAATGGCAGTAACTACTATTACAATAACGGTCATCTGTATAATGAAGCTACAGTTGCAGGTATTGACGCCATACTTGGGTTAGGTTATACATTTCAGCATGCACCTATTAATATTGGTATGGATTTTAAACCATTTATTGATTTCTATAATGGAGGACTCATTTATTTTGATGGTGCCATTAGTATTAGATATACTTTTTAAAACAATTCAATTAATCAAACGATACTAAAAATTAAATTATGGGAAACTTATTGTACACTGTCGCTGTTATTCTGATAATTATCTGGGCAATTGGTTTTATCGGTTATGGTACTGGAGGGCTAATTCACTTGCTGCTGGTTATTGCTGTTATTGTAATTTTATTAAGAGTAATACAAGGAAGAAGGCCTTTATAAATCGTTTTGGTAATTGGTTATAGTGTAGTCACCTGTCTGGAAGGATGGGTGACTTTATTTTAACCATACTGAGCTAAAACTGTTCTGCAACGCAATCAACTATGTGTGAATACTATAATCTTTAGCAGTAAGCGTGTAACAATTTACCGCTGCAATGGCCTCACCTTTACATTTCATATTCACTACCTAATTAAGGGTTTGATAAAATAACCGTTATGAAAAAATTTCTATTAAAAT
>JAYTSC010000289.1:0-4741 GCA_043745885.1 Bacteroidota bacterium
ATCATATTTTTTATCGATAAAATCCATAATTCTTTCTTCCAATTCATGACCTTCTAACTGGCCATGGGCAAATCCAATACTTAAGTCGGGACAAAACCCTTGAATCCTGACACACATTTCAGGAAGCCCTTGTACCCGGTTATGAATAAAAAAAACTTGTCCGCCTCTTTCTGTTTCATAGTAAATGGCGTCTCGGATAAAGTCATCATTGAATACCAATACTTCAGTTTGGATGGGTTGCCGATTAGGTGGTGGCGTATTGATGATACTTAAGTCTCTGGCACCCATTAAACTAAACTGCAAGGTTCGGGGTATAGGAGTTGCAGTAAGCGTTAAACAATCCACATTTGTTTTTAGTGTTTTTAGTTTCTCTTTATGGCCTACACCAAATTTCTGTTCTTCATCAATCACCATCAATCCTAGGTTTTTGAATTTCACTTCTTTACCCAGTATGCCATGTGTGCCAATAATAATATCAATCTTTCCTTCTTCTAACCTTTGTAAAGTTTCTTTTTTCTCTTTGGATGACTTGAATCGATTGAGATAATCAACCGTAACTGGAAAATCTTTTAACCTTTCCTGAAAGGTTTTATAATGTTGAAAGGCAAGAATCGTAGTAGGAACCAAAATGGCAGCTTGTTTTCCATCTAAACAGGTTTTAAAAGCGGCACGGATGGCCACTTCTGTTTTTCCGAAACCCACATCGCCACAAACCAATCTATCCATGGGGCTTTCACTTTCCATATCCCTTTTTACATCGGCAGTAGCTTTACTTTGGTCCGGGGTATCCTCATAAATGAAAGAGGCTTCCAATTCAATTTGCATGTAATTATCAGGGGTATGCGAAAATCCCTGTTGCGATTTCCTTTGTGCATATAATTGTATCAGATCAAAAGCAATTTCTTTTACTTTCGATTTCGTTTTTTCTTTTAGTTTGTTCCAAACATCTGACCCCAGTTTATTTATTTTAGGAACCGTTCCTTCTTTACCTGTGTACTTAGAAATTTTGTGTAACGAATTTATATTCACGTACAAAATATCTCTGTCTTTATAAATAATTCTAACAGCTTCTTGCACTTTACCATTGGCTTCAATTTTTTGTAAGCCACTATAGGTTCCCACACCATGATCGATATGTGTTACATAATCGCCGGGTTGTAAATCCCTGAGTGTTTTAAGCGTGATGGCTTTATTTTTATTATAGGCCTGTTTTACCTTGTATTTATGATACCGTTGAAAAATCTGGTGATCGGTATAACAGACTACTTTTAATGTCTCGTCAATAAAACCCTCATGGATACCTGTAGGAATGGGTACAAATTGTATCTCGGTAGAAAGGTCAACAAAAATACTGTTCAGCCTTTCTAATTGCTTAGCCTGTTCAGCAAAAATGAATAAGGTAAATCCAGACGCTTCATGGGCTTTCAGGTCTTTTATTAATAAATCAAATTGTCGATTAAAAGATGGTTGTATTCGGGTAGAGAATTCAATCTCTGTATTGGACAAATGCCTTTTAAACCCAAACTCAACTATATGCCGTAATCCAAGTTGGGTTTCAATAAATGCAGTATTTACAAAATCCTCTTTTTTTACTTCTTTTAAAACTTTTGTATTGTCCTCATCCTCTGAGTTCTGCATCCGTAAACCGCTGTTGAGAACGGCAATAAAATTTTCTAAATCCTCTTCTTGTGTATCTATTTTTTCTTTGATTACATCCCAGTCTTTTAACCAAACTATCGTGTTTTCAG
Source organism: Bacteroidota bacterium (assembly GCA_043745885.1). Taxonomy (GTDB): domain Bacteria; phylum Bacteroidota; class Bacteroidia; order Chitinophagales; family Chitinophagaceae; genus Sediminibacterium. The sequence continues at coordinate 1,749 of JAYTSC010000289.1, forward strand.
ACAAAAAATCAAGTAAGGATACTTTCTCATCACTCTCAAACTGGGTTTCTACATTAGGAATAATATTTACTTGTAATAGTTTTCTTTCACTTAATTGTGTTTCAGGATCAAAAATGCGAATACTGTCCACCTCATTCCCAAACAATTCAACACGGTACGGCTTTTCATTTCCAAAAGAATAAATATCCAGAATTCCACCCCTTAATGCAAATTGACCCGGTTCATAAACAAAATCTGTGCGGTCAAATCCATACATCACAAACAGGTCCATTAGGCTGTCAAGATTAATGGTGTCATTGACTTTGATACTGATGATATTGCTTGCAAGGGTATTGGGCTTTACTACTTTTTCAAACAATGCCTCAGGGTAGGTAACCATAATTTTACGATTACCCCCGGCAGAAAGTTTGGTTAATGCTTCTGTACGCAACATCACATGCGAACTATTGAGAAGCCTGAAATTTTTACGATTTTTAAAAGAGGAGGGGAAATAAAATAAATCTAATGCGTTGGTTAAATTTTCCAGTGTATTGTGAAAATAAGCAGCTTCTTCCGCATCATTCAATACTACGAGGTGATTTAATTGATGAGAAAGAGGATGCATAAATACAGCACTCACAACAAATTCTGCACTACTTCCTTGTAAATTTTTAAGAAAAAGTTGTTGGGATTGGGCAAAACTAAGCCTGTCCGCCAGCTGAAAAAGCTGGGGTGAATTTTGATACTGATCCAACAACACATTCAAATTCATAGCTACTAAATCAACTTCCTTGCTTCATGGTAATGTTGGTCAAAAGACCTATATCGGCTAAAAGATTTCACGCAAAGTCCAAAGAATGAAGAAATAAGTCGCTAAGAAGAGCTTCGCGCCTTTGCTCCTAAAGGCCTTTGCGTGAAACAAAAGCTTATACCCTCTTTCGAACCCTTGTTGGTCAAAAGGCCAACATTGGCGAACATCGGCCAAAAATTAGTCAAAGTGCAAATATAAGGTTGCCTTTAATAAGTAGCACTGTTATTAATCTGAAGTGATACTTGGGTTAATTTTCCTTCTTCAACAGTAAACAGGGCAATATTGTTATCAGAATCGAAAAGATTGGCATAAAACTGGTTACCCTGTTTGATAAAAAGGGAATAAGAACCTACCGGTAATGCAAAAGTAAACGCCCCCGAACTGTCAGTTTCAACAAAAGCAACCTGTTTAGTGTTAATGGTCGTATAAATTGGGGAGCTGCCTATTTGGGTAACCTGATTAATATTGGTTTTTTCATAAATGAAAACCGTGGTCTTTATACCATTAGGTTGTGGTTTAGGTTCACCCATCATTGGCATTTGGTTACCGGTTACTTCTGTTACTATGCCTTGAATTCCTTGTATTTCAGACACCGAATTGGCTTTTTTTGAGGAAGAACAAGCTATATTTATCAGAATAATAGCAAAAAGAGAAAAAAGAATCTTTTTCATACATCGTTTTGAATGTTGAAAGTATCTAATTTAGTGAATATTATGCCTGTTAATTGCTAACATGTCGGGCAAAAGAAAAATTTTATGGTTATGAAGAAAAAAATAGTTCTATCAATTCTTTGGATTTGTGGTTTTACGGCGTTGGTTTCTGCCCAAACATTTACCAATTCTCGAATCTTAAACCAGGCAGCTATTGGCTTTAAATTAGCCCATGAAGAAAATTATGCCAAGGCATTAACCATGGCAAAAAGAAAAGGATGGAGCCTTTCTTTTACAACTAGTAATGGAAATAAAGCTCATTTGGTTGGTGTTGATAATTTTGGCTATCCACAATACCTAGTAACCCACAGCAATGTAATAGCAGCTGCCACAACACGTGCCAACCAATTATGGCCGGGAGGTTCCTCCGGTCTCAACCTAACGGGTAGTTCAAATAATATGAAAAACAAAATCGGCATTTGGGATGGGGGAGCTGTTTTGTCTTCACATGTAGAATTAACAGGTCGGATAACTCAAAAAGATGCGCCATCTTCTGTAGACGATCATACAACGCATGTAGCAGGTACCATGATTGCTTCCGGTGTTAATCCCGCAGCTAAAGGAATGGCTTATGGGGCACAGGGGTTATTAGCCTATTCTTTTTTTATTGGGAATGATATTACCCAAATGACTAATGAGGCCGCGGCTGGTATGCTTTTATCAAATCATTCCTATGGGTTTCTTGCCGGATGGACACAGAATGAATCTCAAAATAACCGTTGGGAATTCAGAGGTGATGCATTAGAAAATGAAGATTACAAATTTGGCACTTATCTTGATTATTCGCAATTTTTAGATTCCATTGCATTTAATGCGCCATTTTATTTGGTGGTTAGATCTGCAGGAAATAATCGCAATGATAATGGTCCTGCAATCGGGTCACCCTATTTTCGATTTAATGCAAGTGGACAAATGGAAGCATCGGGTAACCGACCTTCTGGTATAAGCGATAACAATTCTTATGATATTATTCCTTATAGTGCTACTTCAAAAAATATATTAACAGTAGGTGCAGTACCAGGAATTCCTGCAGGTTATAGCCGAAAAGAAGATGTAATACTAACCTCTTTTAGCAGTTGGGGTCCAACTGATGATGGTAGAATAAAACCGGATTTAGTTGCTGATGGAGTCAATGTATTATCATCAATAAGTACAGGCACTTCAAATTATGCCAGTTTTAGTGGAACTTCTATGTCCACACCCAATACTACGGGCTCACTATTATTATTACAGGAATACTATTCGAAATTAAAAGGTTCCACATCTTTTTTACGTTCGGCAACTTTAAAAGGGCTTGCCATACATACTGCAGATGAAGCAGGTAATGCTAATGGACCCGATTATCAGTTTGGATGGGGCTTATTGAATGTTCAGAAAGCAGCAGCTGTAATTACAGAAGCAGTTACTTCTAACAATAGTGCAACCAGTACTCACCAATTGTATGAAAATACATTAACACAGGGACAGACTTTTTCACTAACCGTTATTGCTTC
>JAYTSC010000290.1:0-2014 GCA_043745885.1 Bacteroidota bacterium
CACTGCTGAACTAATACGCAAAGATTTACTGCAAACAGTTACTAGAGTAATTGGTGCCATTGCCAAACCCGATAAAATTCAATTTGTTAGCGGGCTTCCCAAAACAAGAAGTGGTAAAATCATGCGAAGAATTTTGCGTAAAATAGCAGAAGGAGAAACAGAGAATTTAGGAGATATTTCTACTTTGTTAGATCCGGGAGTGGTGGAGGAAATTAAACATGGGAGGTTGTAATAATTTTTAATAATGCCATAATTCGTTCTCCGCATACCGCACTGCGAGAGACTTTGTGGAGAAATGAAATCCGTATTTTCTTCAAGCTGTGAATGGCCAAAAGCAATGGCTGTAGGTACATTGATGTTAAAGTATGGTTATTTACTATGCATACAGTGTTGCTAAAATTGATGGATTTATATGCGAAATTCCTAAAAAGCTCGTGTCTTTTCAATATTTTAACGGTACTATTAATATTATAGAATGATTACTAAAAAAACAGTACTTATTTTAGGTGCAGGAGCAAGTAAACCCTTTGAATTTCCTTTGGGTTCAGAACTCCGAGACAGGATATTAAATTTAATAGGACCTCATTCAGAAAACTCGAAAACCCCAAGACCTTTAGAAATATTTGAGCAAGGAGGACACACCTATCCAGAATTACTACTTTTCAGAGATACGTTTTTAAAATCGCAAAAGAAATCAATTGATGCATTTTTAGAGCATCGACCTGAATACATGAAATTGGGAAAACTTTTAATTGCTCTGAATTTAATAAAATTTGAAAAATTAGAAACTATTTATAGTAACCCAAATTGGTATGGATATCTTTGGGATAGGTTAAATACCAATTTTGAAACATTTGGTGAAAATAATATATCTTTTATAACATTCAATTACGACAGATCTTTAGAGACATACCTTTTAAATTCAATGATGGCTTTGTTTAATAAAACTGAAGATGAGTGTTATGAAAAATTACTTACAATACCAATTATACATGTTCATGGAACCATTGGCAAAAATAAATACCAAGATCCAAAAAACTATACACCTTTTGGTCAGGCCATCAACGACTACTCTCAATTATTACATGCCTCTAATACCATCAAAATAATACATGAAGATATATCAAATGACAAAGAATTTGAAATAGCACATTCATTGATAAATAATTCTGAAAAGACAATAATTTTGGGGCTCGGATATGATGAAACAAATTTAACTAGACTAAAGATCAACGAGTCTAAGTATTCAATGATTGGATCAGCCTTTGGTCTAACTCCTATGGAATGCACAGCCATCAATAATAAATTCCCGATTATCACGTTTTCCCAGAATACTGATCATGAGGCTCTTAATTTTTTGAGGCACTCTGTTATTCTAGAATAAACACGCCCCCTCCAACATTACAGTTTTTCAATGGGTATGGTAGTGGAAGTCTTTGGTGGCAACTTTTGATAATAACATGGTTTAAAAAGGTAACTTTGCCCTCTGAAGATCGAATTGAATTTAAAATATAATAATGGCTAAAACAGCAAAGACAGAACAGGAAGAACCTTTAGAGAAAAAACTCTGGAAAGCAGCCGATAAGCTCCGTAAAAATATGGATGCTGCCGAATACAAACACGTTGCTTTGGGTTTGATATTCCTGAAATATATTTCAGACGCTTTTGAAGAACAATATCAAAAATTGGTTTCTCAAAAAAGCGAAGGTGCAGACCCCGAAGACAAAAACGAATACTTGGCAGACAAAATATTTTTTGTTCCTGTAATGGCTCGTTGGACTTACATACAAGGCAGAGCAACTCAGCCGACCATAGGCAAAGACATTGACGATGCAATGGACGCAATTGAAAAAGACAATCCTTCTTTGCGGGGAGTTTTGCCAAAAGTATTTGCACAAGAGAAATTAGACAAAGCCAGTTTGGGCGGACTTGTAAACCTTGTTGGCTCGGCAACATTAGGAACGAAAGAAGCACAAAGCAAAGATTTACTAGGACAAGTATTTGAATTTTTCCT
>JAYTSC010000291.1:0-2703 GCA_043745885.1 Bacteroidota bacterium
AATCTCGCCTTAATCGCATCCAGCTTATTCAACATAACTACAATTTTAAAGTGGGCAAATTTACAGTTTTAGAATAGAAGCGCGCATTCTAATAACAGATTACTTAATTTCATAAGCTACAAACTACTTATGATGAGATATATCTGGCTTCTTACTTTACTCATTTCAGGTACCATTAATGGTCAAAAGGCAGATATACTGATTAAAAACGGAAAAATTCTTGACGGTACAGGTAACAGTTGGTTCTATGGTGATTTGGTCATTCAAAACGGAAAAATTGCTGCCATTGGCAAATTAGCTAACTGGACAGCTGCCAAAACCATTGATGCCACAGGCCTGATGGTTGCCCCCGGTTTTATTGATGTGCATACACATATTGAAGGCGATGAAAAGAAAAACCCTACAACTGATAACTTTATTTACGATGGTGTTACAACCGTTGTTACAGGGAACTGTGGTTTATCACAAGTAAATATTGGAAGTTATTTTAACATGCTGGATAGTTTACACACTTCCATCAATGTGGCCTCATTAATTGGCCATAATGATGTTCGCAAAGCCGCCATGGGTTCTTCCAACCGTGACCCAACAGAAGAAGAAATGAAAAAAATGGAATCAATTGTTGAGCAAGCAATGAAAGATGGAGCAGTGGGTTTATCAACCGGGCTCATTTATATTCCGGGTACTTATTCAAAAACAGAGGAAATCGTTAGATTGGCGAAGATAGCTTCGAAATATAATGGTGTTTATGCCAGTCATATGAGAGATGAAGGCGACAGTGTTGTACAGGCAATTGAAGAAGCCATGCATATTGGAAGGGAAGCAAAAATGCCCGTAGAAATATCGCATTTCAAATTAAGCGGACAACAAAACTGGGGACGGAGTAAAGAAACGATTCCTATTATTATTCAAGCAAGAAAAGAAGGATTGGATGTTACGATAGATCAATACCCCTATACAGCCAGCAGCACTTCACTAAGCACTTTATTACCAGATTGGGTATTGGCCGATGGACAGGATTCTATCAAAGCACGTTTAGAAAGGCCGGAAATTAGAAAAGAAGTAGCAAATTATATGCTGAAGAAATTGAAGAAAAGAAAATTGAAAAACTTAAGTTATCCGGTAGTAGCCAGTTTCGGGGCAGATAGTAGTTATAACGGGAAAAGTATTGAAGAAGTCAATTTATTAAAGGGTAGAAAGCACAAAGCCGCTGAAGAAGCCATTACCATTATGGATATGATGGAGCAGGGTGGTGCAGGCATGGTGTTTCACGGTATGAGTGATGAAGATGTGAAAACAATTATGAAATATCCATTCAACATGTTTGCGAGTGATGCAAGCATACGAATTTATGGATCGGGCAACCCGCATCCGAGAGGTTATGGCACCAATGCAAGGGTATTGGGAAAATATGTGCGTGACGAAAAAGTGATTTCATTAGAAGAAGCTATTCGCAGAATGACTTCATTACCGTCTCAAAAGTTTCAATTAAAGAATCGGGGTATTTTGAGAGAAGGTTTTGCAGCGGATATTGTGGTGTTTGATGAAAAGAAAGTACAGGATTTATCAACATATGAAAAACCCCATCAATATGCCACCGGGTTTCAATTTGTTTTGGTAAACGGGCAATTAACAGTTGATGAAGGGAAACATACCGGTGTTCGTGGAGGTACTACCTTACGGTTGAATAAGTAAGGTTCTGGTGCTGTGTTAGTCTCTGTTTTCCAAATAAACATTTTTTAACACATAGGTAGATAGGAAAACTTAGGGCAAATAGGATTTTTTAAATTGAATCTGATTGTTTATGAAAAAATATATTTTAGGATTACTACTATTAGTTTGTTCTATCATTCATGCACAAAAAGAAAATCTGCATGCTGTGGATTCAATTCTGGAATCTTATAATGGAAAAGACCAATTGAATGCTGTAGTGTTAATTGCCGATCATGGTAAAATAAAATATGAAAAAGCATTTGGCTATCGTGATTATGCTAAACATATTTTGTTACAAAAATCAGACATTTTTGAATTGGCGTCTGTAAGCAAACAGTTTACGGCAATGATCATCATGATACTGAAAGAAAAAGGTCTGTTGCAGTATGATAATCTTGTTGAAAAATACCTCAACATTCCATACAAAGGAATTACCATCCAAAATTTATTAACGCATACCAGTGGGTTACCCGATTACCAGGCCATTATGGATGCCAATTGGGATAAATCAAAAGTTGCGAATAATGAAGACATACTTGCCTATCTAAACAAATACCAGCCACCTAAATTATTTGAACCAGGTGAAAAATATAATTATAGCAATACCGGATATGTGGTATTAGCCAGTATTGCAGAGAAAGCATCCGGAAATGATTTTATTACTATGTGTCGGGAATATATTTTTCATCCGCTGAAAATGAAACATACAGATATTAGAACTTTAAGCGAAAAGTCAGGGATAAGTAATTTTGCGATTGGACATATCTATGTTGATGAAAAAAATGAATTTATCAGAGCCGATTCATTCCCTTCATCAAATTATACCATCTGGTTAGGAAACCGAAAAGGTCCCGGACGAATTAGTTCTACCGTTGAAGATTTATTAAAATGGGATCAGGCCTTATACACAAATAAATTAATCAGCCTACCGGGACTTGAAGAAGCTTTCACTCCTATGAAACTAAATGATGGAAAAATATCCAACTATGG
>JAYTSC010000292.1:0-8166 GCA_043745885.1 Bacteroidota bacterium
ATAAAGGTTTAGAATTAGACATTAATTTATGTATTCTATCAATAATTGCTTCTGCTTCTTTTTTGTCAAATACATTTTTCATGTTGTCATTAGTTTTAGTGTAAATAAATAAAAGCAAATTTGAAAAAACTGGTGAAAATACATTTTATTTAGACTAATTTGTTTCTTGAATAAGCACCTGAAGCGTTTGTTCATATAATTGAGTTGCCCTTTCCGGAGTACTTCCTATACAAAGAACTCCCAACTTTCCATACTGCGACAATGCGCCAATCAGATGAAACATAACTCCTTCTTGTTTACTACCATCATACAACAGGTTATGAAAACTGGCAATTTCCATCAGGTCATGTGGCGTTAGTCCTTTAAATGAGGGGCTTTGTAAATTGTCAGAAGAAAAATAAAATCTCGGCTGCAGGTTGGCGGTTAAATATTGCCCTGAAACATGATCATAATGACCATCTGTTAAAAATTGCAGCATTAAATAGGGGTGTGTAGTTCCACCTTTTCGTAAATTAATTTCTATGACATAATGCTCCCATGTAGCATCCTCGTTTTGAACACTTATAAAATCAATAGAAAATCTTCCCAAAACACCCAATTGACACATTTTTTCGGCGGCAGTATGGGCTAAATGTGAGATGATTGAATGATAGGCAGGTTGTGCAGGAAAAGTAGCCCCCAAAAAAACCTGGTCACCGGCACCGCCCAATAATTGGTCATGCGTTGAAATGATGTCTACTTTTCCAACCGGCGTAATTCGGCATTGAACTGAAGGGGATGTTTTAATTTTTCCCTCTATAAATACTTCAACAATTCCACCTTCTTCGGTAAATTTTTGTAAAAAGGATTCGTAACTTAATCCAGTTGCAATAATATGCAGTTGATTTTTTAGAGCCGATTTTACCCAAACAAAGTCTGTATCATTAAAAGGAAAGCCATCATAATAAAAAATAGCATTTCCTTCGCCGGAAAAACCATCATTCATTTTTACCACTGCCTTTTTTAATGCAGGATATTTTTGCTTCAGGTCAGCCAATGCATTAGCTATATCATCCTCATTTTTCAAATATTCCATACCATCAGGAATGGGTAATCCACATTCCCGCAACAATTTTCTTCCACCACTTTTGGTTCCTAAGTAAAGTAAATCCGGATCTGAGCCATAGATGGGTAAGGATAGTTTTACAGCTAATGTTCTTTCTAAAGAGGTTACATTAAAACAGGCTAAATGACCGGCATTCCCTTGTGGGATTGCCTTTTTAATTCGTTCAATTAACCTGGGACGATTTAATATCTTTTGTGTTAGACAAACTGTTGAACTATCATAACAACTTAATAAGGTCAGTCTTTGTCTGGCATGGTAACCCATAATGCCGGGGAGTAAGTGAAGATAATAATCAATAATTACGGGATCAATCGGCATTGAACTTATATAAATTACATGCGTGCAGGGCATTCTAAGTAAAATTAACAGGCATAATAATCTTTCCTCGTAATGTATAAAACCATCAATTTTACATAGTATTTCCTGATCAAGCGATATACTGGGAATTACTACGATTGTTTTTGGAGCTAGCTGATCGGGAAAAATAAACTCAAATTGCTCTGCAAACTTCTTTTGTAACAAATTATATTGATCCTTTTCTGCCTGAGAATTGGGCGGAAATAAATCATCTAATGATTTCAAAAATGTTAACCGCTGAAAAGATGTATTTATTTCTGGGGATTCCATACAGAAATATTTTCTGAAAGTTACTCAAAACCATTCAAATAATTGTAACCCTCCGGTAAAAAAGAGAGATGATATTTGTCAGTTTTAGACGTTTATTCATTGATTTGATATTAATACAATGACTGTTGTTCTAACCGGCAAATGCAAGAAAGATGAATAAGAGGTACCAATGGATAAATAATCCTTAATTCCTTAAATGGCAGGCTTTAGGCCTTGTAAAAACTCGTAACCCGGCATGTGATAAAGTGGAACCAAAACCACTATGTTTTCTACCACTCCAGGGTAAGGAGGGGCTGACTCTATCGCAACAGTTCAAATAAACAGTACCGGCATTCAACCTACTTTGAATTTTTTCTGCTCGTTCCCGATTATTCGAATATACTGATGAGGTAAGTCCATATGGACTATCATTCATTAAGCGTATTGCTTCTTCATCATTGTTTACTTTCATAATTCCGATCACAGGCCCAAAAGATTCTTCCCGCATGATATCCATCTCATGTGAAACATTGACCAGAACAGTCGGCGCAAAATAATTTCCGGGTCTATTGATTTTATTTCCGCCGCATAAAACGATAGCCCCTTTCTTTATCGCATCGTTTATCTGAGCTTGTAAAAAAGGGATTTGTTCTTTCCGTGTTAAAGAACTTATGTACACATTTTCTTCTAAAGGGTAACCGATCTTGAAAGAAGTAACTTCTTTTATGAAAGCAGCCAAATATGCATCATAAACTTTTTCATGAACATAGATACGTTCTACTGAGCAACAACTTTGGCCATTATTATAAAAAGCGCCATCAGCCGTTCCGATGGCTACAGCATTTAGATCTGTGATGTCATCAGTAACATACAATGGATCTTTCCCACCCATTTCTAATCCACAGGGAACCATTTTTGCACTTACTTTTTCATAAATATATTTACCAGTTTGGTAAGAGCCGGTAAAAAAATATCCATCCAAATCAGCTTCTAGCATCCACTCACCGGTTTCTTTTCCACCGATTGCTGTTGCAAATACATTCATGGGCACACCAGCCTTGTGTAAATATTTTTCTATTTGTAATCCGGTTAGTGTAGCTAATTCTGAGGGTTTATACAATACCGCATTCCCCGCTAATAAGGCAGGAACAATCACATTAATGCCAACGAGGTATGGGTAATTCCATGCAGAAATATTTGCTACAACTCCGAGAGGTTCATAGATAATTTTTTCCTGTGTAGTTCCATCATGAACCATCCATTCGGGACTTAAGTAGGTAACTGCGTTATTGGTAAGCCAATCAATTCTTGCACAAGCCCCATTAATTTCATTTCTTGATTGTTGTAAAGGTTTCCCAACTTCTGAAGTTAATAGGGTAGCAGCTCTTTCCAGGTTTTCTTTTAACAAACTGGCAAAAAGTTGCAAGATTTCAATCCGCACCAAAAGTGGTTTACTATTCCATTCTTTTTGTCCTGCTTGTAAGGAAATTATTTTTTCAGTAATTGTTTTTTCATCATCAGTAACCAATGAGGCAATAACTTCTTCTGTAGCAGGGTTAATAATATTCATACAACTATTTTTGAACTTCTTTTAAAAACCAATTTCGGATATTTTCGGAAAGTGGATTATTTATTTTATTCAATATTCTCTCCGGATGCCATTGAACACAAAGCAAAGGTGATTTGTCTTTTTTGTCCAACCATTCCGCAGCTTCAATAACGCCATCTGTTGAAATACAATTTGCTTTCAAGAATACACTTATTTTATTTATTGACTGGTGGTGTGCACTATTGACTTCACCGAAAGTTACATTTGTGATCTCGCCTAGTAGACTGTTTTTTACAATAGTAACTTCATGTATTTTATCTGATTCACCGTCTCTAGTATGATCTTCTTTACCGGATTCTTCCAAGTCTTGCACCAAAGTGCCACCTAATGAAACATTTACCAGTTGCATACCCCTACAGATAGCTAAAATGGGTAATCGGAGATTAACTGCTTGTTTAAATACTTCTATTTCAAAAAAATCTCTTTCTTTGTCCCACCCATTTTTAGGTTTATTGGGATAATCAGATCTGTCACTATGATAAAGATCAGGAAGAACATCTACACCTCCGGTGAGTAAAATGCCATCACATTTATTTACTTCTTCAGTATTATTTTGATCTGTTGATAATGTGATTAATTCTATATTTTGTTCTTCCCCCGTAATCCAATTACGGTAAAGTTCAAACCTCGATTCAGATTTCGTAATGCCGATGATAATTTTCTTATCTAACATTTAAAGGGCAGTTTCATAAAGGGTTTTAAAATCATTTCTATTCACTGGTTTCGGATTATTTGGGTGAGCAAAATCTGCAAAAGCCAGATCAGCCAAAGTTTCGATGTGTTTTGATTCAACACCAATTTCACGAAGCTTAGAAGGGATATTAATTCGTTTATTCAGTTCAAACAAATAGTCTACAACACCTTCTCCCGTTTTATTTTTTAAATGTAAGGTTTCGCTAATTCTTGCAAATTTATTCTCAGATCCGGCAATATTAAACTGCATTCCATAAGGCAGGTTAATGGCATTAGCCAATCCGTGGTGTGTATCTAACAAGGAGGAGAGTGGGTGAGCCAATGAATGTACAATGCCTAATCCTTTTTGAAAAGCAATAGCACCCATCATTGAAGCCAATAACATATCTGAACGAGATGCAAGTGTAGGTTTATTAACCGCCGTTTCTAATGATCCTGCAATTAAACGAATCGCTTCCAATGCAATGCCATCACAAATAGGGTGATAATTTTTTGCAAGAAATGCTTCCATATTATGTGTTAAGGCATCCATTCCGGTGGCAGCGGTGATAAAGCCCGGAAGTTCCATGGTAAGCAGGGGGTCTGCAAAAACAATTTTGGCCAATAGTTTTGGTGAGAATAATATTTTTTTCTGATGTGTTTCATCATCTGCAATAATGGCTGATCTTCCCACTTCACTACCTGTTCCGGCTGTTGTGGGTATGGTGATAAAATGGGGCACCTCATTGGTTACATATACATCACCACCTATTAAGTCATCGTAAGTGAATAAATCCTCTCTGTGGTTAATTCGTAGTAAAATGGAACGGGCCACATCAATAGCAGCCCCACCACCAATACCAATAATGCAATCACTTTTTGCCTGATCATAAACTTCTGTGCCCTGGTACACATCACTCTTGACCGGGTTTTTGTGGATGTTGTGAAAAATTTCTACATCTATGCCTTTTGACTTAAGTCCACTAATAATCGTATTAAAAAAAGGTAACTGTGCTATCACAGCATCGGTTACAACCAGTGGTCTGGATAATTTATTTTTTTGTAGATAGTCCGGCAATTCTGCAACCACTCCGGGTCCAAATCTGATGGTGGTAGGAAAATTAAATTGTGAAACTTGCATAATAAAAAATTGTCTAAAAATTTAAAAACCTTAAAAGGTCTCACCTGGTAATGATAGGGTTGTAATCTCCGAAAAATCTGCAAATCCCCGTCTGAACGGACGGGCAGGTGCGGCTGGTTATTTCTTTATATAACACAACTTATTCTCAATAAAAACTAAACGATTTCAAAATAACGTTTTATTTCCCAGTCGGTAACAGCTTTTGCAAACTGTTTTACTTCCCATTCACGGGTTTGTGTAAAATGTTGCACAAAACCATCTCCAAATAATTCCTTGGCAATCGATGATGTTTTCATGATTTGAGTAGCTTCTTCCAGACTCTTGGGAAATTTTCCATTTGAATCATCCCGGTATCCATTACCTGCAGTAGCGGGTCGTTGTAATTTTAATTTTTTTCTGATGCCATACAACCCGGCAGCCAAACAGGCCGACATGGCGAGGAAGGGATTGGTATCACTGCCAACAACCCGGGTTTCTAATCTGCATGATTTTTTTCCTTCGGCTAGTACCCGAAGTGCTACTGTTCTATTATCCAATCCCCAGGTTACTGTTGTAGGTGCCCATGCTCCTTCTACCAAACGTTTATAAGAATTGATGGTTGGCGCCACCATGGGTAAAATATGGGGCAAGCAATGCAATTGACCTGCCAGATAATTTTTCATCAATGCACTCATATTATGTTTATCGGAAGCATCATGAAATAAATTGATAGTAGATTTTTTATCCCATAATGATTGATGGACATGACCACTGCAACCGGGCAGATTTTCATTATATTTAGCCATAAAACTGGCTAAAATTCCGTGCTTGCCTGCAATCTCTTTAACAGCAGTCTTTAATAAAACTGCTCGATCGGCAGCCATAAGAATATCACTAAAAGTAATAGCAGCTTCATACACGCCGGGACCTGTTTCTGTGTGTAACCCTTCAATGGGAATATCGAATTTTTTCAACAGGCTGAAGAGGTCAGCAAAAAAATCGTTCCTCTCTGTACTCCGTAAAATGGAATAGCCAAACATGCCGGGGGTTAAGGGCACTAAGTTTTTTCCTCCTTTTTCGGAAAAACTAAGGGAAGTTTCTGCGAAATTAAACCATTCAAACTCTTGTGAAAATTTAGCAACATAACCTGCTTTGCTGGCAGTACCGATAATTTTTTGTAACAATTGTCTCGGACAAATTTCCAGTGGTTTATTGTATTTATCAACAAACTCACCTAGAAAAAAAGGAACATCATTTTCCCAGGGGATCTTACGGAAACTGTCAAGTACAATTTTTACTTTGGCATCGGGGTATCCGGTATGCCAACCGGTATAATTAATATTGTCATAAGCCATATCAACCATATCCCATCCAAATACCACATCACAAAATCCAAGAGTGGATGGGAGTGCTGCTAAAAACTTTTCAGTGGAAATATATTTCCCTCTCAACACACCATCAATATCCGTAACAGCAATTTTAACCTTGCCTAAGGGATGTTGTTTCACATAGTTAATAATATTTTGTGTAGTCATCTTTTGATGAGTTTAAAAACGATAAAAAAGAAAAGAAGCATTCCAAAATAAAACAAGCATAATAGACTGTTATAAAAACAAAGAGACACCAATGATACAATGGCTAACACTAGTGCCATAACCGGTGTAAACGGGTAAAAAGGCACTTTAAATGGTCTTGATAGTAAGGGCTCTTTTTTTCTTAACTGTAGTAAAGATAGCATCGATAAAATATAAAGCGTTAATGCACCAAAAACAGAAAGAATAATTATTTCAGCTGTTTTGCCGGTGCAGACTATTATAATACCCAAAAAAGAATTAAACAATAATGCATTAGCAGGCGTTTGAAACCGAGGATGAATGGCTCCTATTAATTTGGGGGCATTGCCTATTTTTCCAAACTCATAACTAGCTCGTCCACTGGCTAAGAGCAGACCATGAAAAGAGGCAATCAATCCAAAAAGACCAATGCCAATCAATAATTTATAGAACACATGATTTGTGGCGAATATTTTTCCTAAGGCCAATGGTAGGGGAGAGTCTGAACTAATTCCGGATGGTTGGTAAACAATATTTTCCCACCCGGCTACACCGGTTGCAGCAATAAAAACCAACAAGCATAAAATAACTAAAGTAAGCAATGCCCAACCAAAGCCTTTTTGAATATCTTTTTGTGGGTTTTTGGTTTCTTCCGCTACATTAGCCAAGCCTTCAATACCCAAAAAGAACCAGATGGCAAATGGTAAAGCGGCAAAAGCCCCGGCCCAACCATTTGGGAAAGGGTTATGTGTAAACTGTGTAAGTGAGAAATGCGGAAGGGTTAATCCTGAAAACAAAATCAGTTCACCAACTGCTAAAATGGTAATCGCTAATTCAAAATTGGCTGCCGCTTTTACTCCATAAATATTCAACCCGGTAAAAAACACATAAACCGAAATAGCACCCGCCATAACAGGTATCTGTGGAAAAGCCAGGTTCCAATAAGTGCCGATGGCGATGGCAATGGCAGGGGGAGCAAAAACAAATTCGATTATTTGAGCAAGGCCGGCAATAAAGCCGAGGTCTTTATTAAATCCACGTTCTGTATAATCATAAGCACCACCTGCTTTGGGTATCGCACAGGCAAGTTCTGCATAAGAAAAACTAAAGCAAGTATACAAAACGATGACCAAAATTGTTGCCATAGCCATTCCATAGGTGCCGCCTTTTTCGAGACCGAGGTTCCAGCCAAAATACATTCCGGATATAACATAACCTACCCCAAGTCCCCAAAGAAGTACAGGCGTTAACGTATGTTTTAAACCGGTGCCGGACATGAAGGTAATTTAGACAATAAAAATGAATGTAATAATGTCACTTGTTAATGATTCGCATAAAATGTTATTGCCCCACCTGCCCGTCCGTTCAAGTGGGGATACACAGATTTTCACTTATTTAATCAATAGTAATCTGTTTAATCTGCCGCAAAATTTTTAATATACTCAAAAAAATATTTACTTAAAAATGAACAAAAAATCAATAACTTGGCATTAAGTACTTC
>JAYTSC010000293.1:0-3012 GCA_043745885.1 Bacteroidota bacterium
TTGCGTATGGTGCTTTTGAAATACAAGTCACAAAGGTGAAACAACTTGTCCAAAACCGAACACCCTCTGTGTACTACAAATTGAATAAAGGCCTTATGGATACGATATAAAATTTATGCTCGTAGGGGGTTACGAATAAGGCAGTGTAGAAACGCTGATTTATTTGAAAAGAAATCAAAATTTTACAGTTGAAGGGTGTTTTGTTGCAATGTGGGTTAATGATACTCCAAGTGTGATGGTGAGGAAACAATCACGACGATCAGGCCGTTGATGTGTATTCACATCAACAAAGGACTGCAAGAGCCATACATTTTAATTTCTAATTGGTATAATTCTTTAATAGAAATAACAGACATGCACTTTTTATAACACAAATACGCTTTTTCTATGTTGAAATTTTTTAGTTTCAACAAACAGATAAAGTGTATGAGCGTTACACAGCTTCTTTTATTGTTTCGTAATCAACTAATCGCTTTCCTCCAAATGTAAATGTTGGTGATGGGCTCCTGCTGCAATGTGTAAGGCGAAGCAGGCAATAGCTGTATCTTTCAGAATATTTATTAATGCAAGTGTCCGCATTTCTTCATTACCTGACCATAAATAATTGGGAATGTGTATGATCAATACAAAAATAAATAATAAAATAGCTAATATATAACCGGTAAGTTTAACCCACCTGTTGGTAATGATGGATATACCTGTTACAATAAAAGCAGCACCCACCATATAAGCCCAAATAATTCCACCAGGAATGGAAGCGGGAATATACACCACTAAATCACGGGCATTAATAAAATGATAAACACCAAAAATAATTAAAACAACTGCCAACAAATAAATAGCAAATCGAGATACGATATGGTACTGTTTCATAAGTAGGGGTTTTAGATTAAAAAGGTACAATTAATTATTGGGAGAACCTACAATTAAGCTATAAATTCTCATAATAGGGTATCCGATCCTTTGCAACAGTTTCTTTTTGCTTCCAAAAAGCCAACGTAACTACACGTCCTTCCTTTGTTTTTAATAATCTTCCGAAAACTGCATTAGTTGCATTAAACATCACATCTGAAACACCTACTGAATATGTTTCGGGAGGTGCTTCAAGAATAGATTCAGTTACTGTTTCATCCGAAACAACTGCGGCAACTAACTTTGGAGGAGGGCTGGCCTGAACAACTACCTCATAGTTATTATGTTCTAAAAGACTTTTCAAAAAGTCCACCCGGATTTTGGATACATTTTTCTCAACAATGGCACATTTTATACCATTTAATTCTTCAAATTCGTGGTTTTTGTTGATGGCCATAAATTAAAATTTACTATATGTTTTACTTTTCATTCGCAATTAAAGTCCAATACTCAATGAATGTATATAATCATAAACAAAACTAAGTAAACCGGTTATTACGATACCTATCACACAAATCATCAATGCCAGTTTGGGTAGAAACGGAATGGACAGTTTTTCGATGGGTTGCTCATTTGTATCCATAAAAATGGCTTTAACTACCCGCAAATAATAATAAAACGAAACCACCATATTCAAAGCGGCAATACCGATTAACCAATAATTACCTTTTGCGGCCCCGGCAATCAATAAAAAGAACTTACCGAAAAATCCGGCAGTGGGTGGTACACCAGCTAAAGAGAATAATGCAATGGTTAATACCCAGGATAGCAAAGGATTGGTTCGATAAAAATCTTTGAAATCGGAAATGCTTTCTTTACCGGTCAGCGCACTCACTAATGCGATCACACCAAAAGCAGCCAAATTTGAAAACACATATATTAAGATAAAATAAACAACAGAAGCCGTTCCTTCTTGCGAGCTTCCCGAAATACCAATTAAGATAAAACCCACCTGTGCTATGGACGAAAAAGCAAGAAATCGTTTAAAATTATTTTGTCGAAGGGCAAAAAGATTTCCAACAATAATCGTGGTTAACGATAAGACAAAAAGCATATTATACCAAAGAAGAGCAAGGGGCTTGAAAATGGTGTACAATACCGCAACAAATACAAATAATATGGCAGCTTTAGAAACAACAGATAAAAAAGAGGTAACAGCCACTGGCGCTCCTTCATAAACATCGGCAGTCCAGAAATGAAAAGGAACAGCCGACATTTTAAATGCAAAGCCTGATAACAAAAGGATAAAAGCAATAATGTGCAATGGGTCTGAAGAAAGATGAGCAGCTATCTCTGAAAAAACAAGGGTTCCACCGGCTCCGTACACCAATGAAATACCCAATAAGAGTAAACCGGAAGAAAAAGCCGAGGAAATAATCATTTTCATGGCGGCTTCTGAAGATATCTTTTTCGTTAAATCAAAATTGGCAGCAGCAGCTAATGGAATAGTAGAAAGTTCAAGTGACAAGTAGAAGATTAATAAATTGCCACTCGAAATCATAAAAAACATTCCCAATAAGGAAGAGAGTAATAAAAGATAAAACTCTATTACGTGTTTATGCGTTCTCAACCAGACATAAGATTGCATCGAAATAAGTAAGAAAGCCAGATTTAAAATATTTTTTTCAAGAACCATTAAATGATTTGTTCTGAACATTTCATTAAACAGTATTCCTTCTGTATTTCCAAAAAAGCCAGACACGAAATTAACAAACAGTAACCAATTTATCCAGTTGAGTAGTGTACCATTCGTTCTGTCTTTACCCAGTTTAATAAATAAAAGCAGAAAGATGATGGCGATTACCATCAACTCCTGTTTTAATAATATAAAGAAATCACTTGCCATAATTCAGTTTCATTTTAGGGTAATTACTTTTCCTACCTGTTGCATAATATGTGCTGTTGATGGATTAATCAATTGAGAGATCAGAAAAGGAGCCATCCCAATTAATACGATTCCTATTACCAAAATTCCGGCTGCTAATTTTTCATTCCAGGTAGCATCCGTTAATCCTGCAAAAGAATCGTTGATAGGACCCATTACCGTTTTACCTGCTGCACGTAAAATATACACTGCTGTAACTACAATGGAGGCACAAG
>JAYTSC010000294.1:0-10921 GCA_043745885.1 Bacteroidota bacterium
TAAGAATGATGAATTAAGAATGATCAATGATAATTCTTCTTGGCATAGTTACTAAATTATGAAAGGTTATCTCAATCTATTATCACGACTAGTAAAAAAAAGCCACTTCATTCAATGCTTTGCGGGTTAAATCAGGAACCCAGCATTCATCTGCCGGATAACCAACGGGGATTAATAAAAATGGTTTTTCATTTTCCGGTCGGTTCAAAATTTTTATTAAAAAATTCATGGGTGAGGGAGTATGGGTTAATGCAACCAATCCTGCATGATGAATAGCAGCTAATAAAAATCCACATGCTAATCCAACACTTTCTGTTACATAATAGTTTTGGCGTTTACTTCCATCTTCGTTTATTTCATAACTTCTTTTAAATACGATGATTAGGTAAGGAGCTATTTCTAAAAATGGCTTTTGCCAATCGGTACCAATATGTTTTAAATCTTCTAACCATTCTTTACTCATTCGATTTGAATAACTTTCAAATTCTTCTTTTTCAGCTGCTATTCGTATCTGTTTCTTTATTTCAGGGCTACTGACTACACAAAAAGTCCAGGGTTGTTTATGAGCGCCACTGGGTGCTGTAGAGGCAGTAAGTAAAATATTTCCGATTACTTCCTGACTAACTTGCCTGTTTGAAAAATCACGACAGGTACGGCGTAGATTCATCCATTGAAAAAATTTTTTGGATCGATGTGACATTTCCTCCGGTTCATATGATTCTTTATGGTAAGAAATAAATGGGGAATCATTGATCAGTTTTGTTTTAGACATAGCTGTATGATAAAGGCTTTAATATTAAGATAATGGCTATTCTTTAAAAAGACATTGCTATTTTCTTGATTTTAATTAGTTAAATAATGTGAAAATAAGAAAAGGTATACTAGTCTGAGCGTTTTAATATAAAAGACTCTTTTCCAGATTGTTATGATTTTTATCCCACTTTTCTAAAAAAATAGTTCACTGACAGGCAACCTAACTCCAAATAATCACGATATAACTGAAAACAGAGTAAAGTTACTCTCTAACTTTTTTTAAACTATACCTTATTTAAACCGCAATTATGAAAATGACTTTAAGTATTATTCTTTTGACTACACTGGTTATTTCCTGTAGTAAAAGCGATACAACAGCGCCAGCACCTACCATTGTAAAACAATGGACAATAGCTATGTCGGCTAAAAATGAAAATCCGGCACCTGTCTCTCGCACAGAAACGGGTACTGCAGTTTTGGAACTTCTCTCAGATAATTCTCTTAAATATACCATTACTGTTGTTGGTTTAACATCAGGGGATGCAGTAGTTGCGGCACATTTGCATGTTGGAAACGTTATTACAAACGGAGGTGTCATTCAGGATTTAAGTCCTGTTTTTAACGGCGGTACTGCAACGGGTACTGTAACAAATCTTCGCTCTACATTTGTTGATAGTTTAAAAGACGATGTAAATGAAATTTATATAAATGCACATAGCTCGCAGGTTGGTTCAGGTCTTATACGTGGACAATTAAATGCCAAACTGGATTTTGTGGCAGATGTTGTATTAAATGGTGCCAATGAAGTGCCTGCTACCACCACAACAGCTACAGGATTAGCTTTAATAAGACTTACTACTGCTAAACAATTATATATAAAACTTACTACAACTGGAATTGAAGCTGGTGATGCATTTAGTGCTGCACATATTCATAAAGCCGCCATTGGGGTAAATGGTTCGGTATTTGTAGGTTTTTATTCAAGCAATGCGGATTTTGGTACAACTAAAATAAGTACCGTAGACGATGCAACGATTACATCTTTAAAAGCCGATGCAATATATGTAAACGCACATAGTACTACTAAACCAGGAGGCTTAATCAGAGGACAAATCAGGTAGTGACTGAATGATATAAGATGTTACAAATGGAGTGGGGGTTATTTTCAAAAAGAGTAAATGTGTTCTTATACTTGAAAAACCCCCATTTTAAAATCACCTATATCTGAATTTTGATTGGCAGCAGAAATTCCCTCTCCAATCAACCTTCTCGTATCTATAGGGTCAATAATATTATCTACCCATAAACGGGCTGCAGCATAATATGGGGAAGTCTGTTTTTCGTAAATGGCTTTTATCCGGTCAAGTAATTCTTTTTCAACTTCCGGACTAACCTCTTTCCCTTTCGATTTCATGGCAGCCACTTGTATTTGTAATAAAGTATTTGCGGCCTGGTCGCCACCCATTACTGCTATTTTTGCTGAAGGCCAGGCATAAATAAATCTTGGGTCATAGGCTTTGCCGCACATTGCATAATTGCCCGCACCGTAACTATTACCTATAATAATAGTAAACTTGGGAACAACTGAATTTGCTACTGCATTTACCAATTTAGCACCATCTTTAATAATGCCGCTATGTTCACTTCTACTACCCACCATAAAACCGGTTACATCCTGTAGAAAAACAAGGGGTATTTTTTTTTGGTTACAATTCATGATAAAACGGGCTGCTTTGTCTGCACTATCGTTATAGATAACACCACCAATTTGCATTTCTCCCTTTTTGTTTTTGCTTACTAATCGTTGATTGGCAACGATCCCTACGGCCCAGCCTTCTATCCGTGCATAACCACAAAGGATGGTTTTTCCGTAGTCCTTTTTAAATTGGTCAAATTCGCTGTTGTCAACGATTCGTTCAATAATTTCTACCATATCATAAGGCTTTCTATTGCCCTCATGCATGATGCCATATATTTCACTAGGTTCTTTTTTGGGTTGGGTGGCGTTAATTTTGTTGAAGCCTGCTTTTTTAGGTTCACCTAATTTATTCATGATCTTTTTAATGTGATCAAGACAGTCCTGTTCTGTTTTAAATTTATAATCGGCAATTCCACTGATTTCTGTATGCGTAATGGCTCCCCCCAGGGTTTCATTGTCAATGTCTTCACCAATGGCCGCTTTTACTAAATAGGATCCTGCTAAAAAAATACTGCCATTACCTTCAACCATCAGGGTTTCATCACTCATAATAGGTAAGTAAGCTCCACCGGCTACACAAGCACCCATTACTGCCGCTATCTGTGTAATACCCATGGCACTCATTCTCGCATTGTTACGGAAAACTCGGCCAAAATGTTCTTTGTCAGGAAATATTTCATCCTGCATGGGAAGAAAAACACCGGCGCTATCAACTAAATAAATAATGGGCAATTTATTTTCCATGGAAATTTCCTGAATCCGGAGATTTTTCTTTCCTGTAATAGGAAACCATGCCCCCGCTTTTACAGTTTGGTCGTTAGCTACTATGAGACATTGCCTACCACTTACATAGCCCATAACGGCTACTGTGCCTGCACATGGACAACCTCCATGTTCTTCGTACATGTCAAATCCGGCAAATGCACCAATTTCAATAAATGGCTTATCAACATCGCATAAATATGCAATTCTTTCTCGGGGCATTAATTTGTTGCGATCTTTTTGTTTCTCAGCTGCTTTCTTACCCCCGCCCATTTTAATCTTTTCCAAATGTTGTTGACATTTGTTTATGGATAACTTCATCCAGTCTTCATTTCGATTTTGTTCAAGATTCATATGCGAACAGATGTTAGTATCACAAATATAAGTTTGTAATGGGAAAGTTACGGAAGGATTTAAAGAGGTTGATGAATAATAAACGACTAAAATATGGGTAGCCCAAAATACTGGTTACATTAAAAGTGATTATAAATATGCGTTTGGGTAGCAATCAACTTATTAATGCCAATCAAGGGTAGAAGTTCTAACTCACTTTTTGCAACTTATTTACAGATTTTCAATGATTAAATCTGTAAAAACCTGCCAGCTGGTAGGCAAGTCTGTGAATCAGTGGCAAAATTTAAAAAGATTTCTTAAAAAAGGCTTTCTACTGTTCAACACTTGATTCGCATTATGCACTATAATGTTTAGCCATTACCAACTTTTATTCTTCAATATTTATCATTCATCATTCATCATTTCCTATATTTATCCCATGACTTATGATTATATTATTATCGGTGCTGGTTCAGCTGGATGTGTTTTAGCAAACCGTTTAACAGAAGATAGTAAATGCAACGTGTTGTTATTGGAGGCAGGGGCAGCTGATAAAAAAACTGAGATCCATATTCCCGGTGCCTATTCAAAACTTTTTAATACCTCGGTAGATTGGGCATTTTGGACTGAACCTCAAAAACATATCGATAATCGAAAATTATTTATTCCACGCGGGAAAACGCTTGGGGGGAGCAGTTCTACAAATGCAATGGCTTATGTGCGGGGTAACAAAGAGGACTTTAATGAATGGGCCTCATTGGGAAATAAGGGTTGGGGCTATGAAGAAGTATTGCCTTATTTTAAAAAATCTGAATGTCATGAACAATTTGGCGAGCCCTTTCATGGTGAATCAGGTCCACTAAACATTACGCTTTCAAGACAGCCAAGTGATTTAGGGCCGGTTTTTGTACAAGCTTGTCAAGAGTGTGGCATTTCTGCCAACACAGATTATAATGGAAAAGAACAGGAAGGGGCGAGTATGCTTCAATTTACCATTAAAAAAAATAAAAGACATAGTACTGCAGATGCTTTTTTAAGGCCGGCAATGAAACGCGCTAATTTAACTGTAAGAACAAATACGCTAGTCCAATGCATTTTGATTGAGGATGGAAGAGCAGTGGGTGTAGAAGTAATTACTCAACATTCAAGCTCTGAAAGGATTAATTGCAATAGAGAAGTGATTTTATCCGCTGGTACCATTCAATCCCCACAAATTTTAATGCTTTCTGGTATTGGCGATCCTACTGAACTTAGTAAACAAGGAATTGATATTAAACATCCTTTACCTGGCGTGGGAAAAAACTTGCAAGACCATGTTTGGACCGGCATCAGTAGCAAATCTACCATTCAAACGGGTAATTCATTGCTTAAGCCATTCAATATGACCAAAGCAGTTATTCAACACCTTTTAACAAAATCAGGCCCTTTAAGTAATAGCCCAATTGAAGCCAATGCTTTTTTAAAATCTGATCCTCTTTTACTTCGTCCTGATATACAATTTCATTTTGTTCCATTAGGGATTGCTGATGATTATTCTACAGATATATACAACATAAACACTTTCACACATATAGATGGATTTAGCATCTTGTCAATATTAATCCGCCCTGAGAGCAGAGGATTTATTAGTTTAAAAAGTTCAAAAGCTATTGATCATCCATTAATACAACCAAATGTACTTTCTGTTCAAAAAGATAAAGAAATATTATTAACTGCAGTAAAGAAGTCTTT
Organism: Bacteroidota bacterium; assembly: GCA_043745885.1. GTDB lineage: Bacteria > Bacteroidota > Bacteroidia > Chitinophagales > Chitinophagaceae > Sediminibacterium. The sequence goes on from JAYTSC010000294.1 coordinate 5,279, forward strand.
AGAAGTAATGAATGCAGAGTCATTGAAAGGTTTTTCAATTGGAGGGATTTCATTTCCAAAAGAATTTAGTGATGAAGCCCTACTTGTACATATAAAAAAAAGCCTCGAAACCCTTTACCACCCGGTAGGTACCTGTAAAATGGGGAATGATAGTATGGCTGTTGTGGATGACACACTAAGGGTACATGGAGTAAAATGTTTGCGGGTTGTAGATGCATCTATCATGCCCACGATTGTTTCAGGCAATACAAATGCTGCTACCATTATGATTGGAGAAAAAGGTGCAGATTTGATAAAGTCAGGTTTTTAATAAGACTGATTTAGAAACAAACTATACTAGTCAATCAGCTAACCCTGATTAACCTGCTTCTTTTTTTATTTTTCAATTTTTTGTTCCTGTGCATTAGATGAACTGCTTCAATTAATTTCTCCAATTTTTCATATAATTCTAAAATTTCAGCACGTTCTGAGTGCGTAAGCTTTTTTGGGTAGCTTCCAGTCACTGTAGCTTTTAACCAGGCCCATAATATTTCACGTATATCTGGAAGGTGGGCAAAGTCAAATAGTTCCTCAATAACCAGATAAGGATCTGCTTTTTCATGGGAATTTAATAAATGAAGATTACTTTCCGATTGGGCATCTTTCAATAAAGACATGTTATTTATTTAGGTGGGCGTTGGTACTTTACGAGGTAGTAATGAATGATAATTTGTCTTAATAGTATAAATAGCCCCGTTAAAAAATAGACAAATTAGGTATAAACCGCAATGATTGGCTTATTGATTTTTAGTTATTTCGTAAAAGCATTTGATTTTACAATATTACCAAATAGTCTATGGTTTTCTAAAAAAATAATACCCTTTTTTCTAACGTATTTATACCTAATGCGACTCATTGAACGACTTCAGGATTACCTAATTTACAGCCAGGTTTCAGCCTACGCTTTTGAACATAGTTGTGCTTTATCGAATGGATATTTAGCTAAACAATTAAAAGGGAAGGGCTCTGTAGGATCGGATATTCTGGAAAGGATTAAAGATAACTATTCTGATCTAAGCCTTATTTGGTTGGTGACAGGGAAGGGTAGAATGTTACTTTCTTTTCCTAATGAAGACAATAATCAAGTTCGCTATGAATTGAATGAATTGAATGAAGAAGAACAAATATATTTTACTTCTAAAGATGAAGTAATCAAATTACTAAACAAACAGATTAAAAAATTAGAACAAACCATTGCTGATAAGGATAAGATTAATGCACTTTTAGAATTACAACTTCAGCAATCTACTAGGCCACAAAATAAAAGATCCCGCTAAAAAGCAGGATCAGTTGTATTGTTTTGCTAACAAAAAATCTATCTAACATTGTCGCTTACTAATCGTTTTCTGCATAAGAAGAAACAGGTTCACAAGTACAAATTAAGTTTCTGTCTCCATGGGTATTATTTATTCTGGCTACGGAAGGCCAAAATTTATTTTGTGTTACATAATACAAAGGAAATGCAGCTTCTTTTCTGGTGTAAACATGTTTCCACTCGTCATTACAGATAACTGCTTGCGTATGAGGAGCATTTTTTAGAGGGTTATCAGTTTTATCAGCCTTGCCATTTTCAATGGCTATTATTTCATCGTAAATAGAAATCATGGCATCACAAAAACGATCGAGTTCGGCCTTGTCTTCGCTTTCTGTGGGCTCAATCATAATAGTTCCAGGCACAGGAAAACTCATAGTAGGTGCATGAAAACCATAATCTATTAGTCTTTTCGCCACATCTTCTACTTCGATTCCTGCAGTTGATTTAAATGGTCTAAGATCTACAATAAACTCATGTGCACAAGTACCATTGGTACCGGTATAAAGAATTTTATAATATTTGTCCAATCTCGATTTCATATAATTTGCATTCAGAATAGCAATTTCAGTTGATTGTCTTATTCCAATCGCTCCTAACATCTTTATATACCCGTAACTGATTAATAAAATACTGGCTGAACCATATGGCGCGGCGCTGACTGCACCCTGAGCATGGCGACCTGATTTTTCATTGGTGGGTTGGGTAGTCACTTCATTTAATCCTGATGTCTGCAGATTCAATAATGATGAATGGCCGGGTAGGTAAGGAGCTAATTTATCATTAACACAAATAGGACCCATGCCAGGTCCTCCGCCTCCATGGGGTATTGCAAATGTCTTGTGTAGGTTTAAGTGGCAAACATCAGCCCCAATGATGCCCGGGCTGGTTATTCCAACCTGTGCATTCATATTGGCACCATCCATATAGACTAAACCCCCATTATCGTGGATGGACTGACAAATATCTTTTATAGTTTCTTCAAAAACTCCGTGCGTTGATGGGTATGTAATCATTAATGCACCTAAATTGTCTTTGTGTTGTACTGCTTTTGATACTAGATCGGTCAGATCAATATTCCCTGCGTCGTCACATTTAACCACTACTACCTTAAATCCAGCCATAACTGCACTGGCAGGATTGGTGCCATGTGCACTAATAGGTATCAATACAACATTTCTATGCGCATCTTTTCTTGCAGCATGGTACGCCCTTATAGTAAGTAACCCTGCATATTCACCTTGGGCACCACTATTGGGTTGGAGGCTGCAAGCTGTAAATCCGGTAATTTTACATAAGAAATCGTTTAATTCTTCAATAATTTGTTGATAGCCTTCAGTTTGATTAGTAGGAACAAAAGGATGTAATCCTCCAAACTCGGGCCAGCTAACCGGAATCATTTCAGAAGCAGCATTCAATTTCATAGTACAACTACCCAAACTAATCATGCTTGTATTTAAGGAAAGATCTTTGTTTTCTAATTGTTTTATATATCGCATCATCTGACTTTCGCTGTGATGTGTATTAAAAACAGGGTGTGTTAAGAATGCAGTAGTACGTACTAAAGATGATTGGATTTTAGATTTTGTATTTTGGAGTTCTTTGGGGGTAAATTGATGTCCGGTGCTTTTTTCGCTAATTACCTCAAATATTTTAATGATGGTATTAATGTCCGATACAGATGTTGTTTCATCAATACTGATACCAATGGAACCATCTGTAAAGTACCTGAAATTGCTATGGTATTTTTCCGACATTGTTTTTACAGCAACTGCATTCACGCCAACAACTTTTAACGTGTCGAAGAAGTATTCGTTTATTTGAGATAATCCAAGCTTATTAATTCCCTCAGCAACTGATTGGGTAAGTAGATGAATTCTTTTGGCAATGCTGGTTAATCCTTCTTGTCCATGATAAATGACATACATAGCAGCCATATTAGCTAATAAGGCCTGTGCAGTACAAATATTAGAAGTAGCTTTCTCCCTTTTGATATGTTGTTCCCTGGTTTGTAATGCCATACGTAAAGCACGATTACCCTGAGCATCAATACTTACTCCAATTAATCTTCCCGGCATACCTCGTTTGAAGTCATCTTTGGTAGCAAAAAAGGCTGCGTGTGGTCCACCATAACCCATTGGAACACCCAATCTTTGGGCAGAACCAATAGCAACATCTGCACCCAATTCACCAGGGGGTGTTAATAGGGTAAGGGCTAATAAATCGGTTGCCATTATTACAAGGCCATCCTTAGCATGTACGCTGTCTATGAACTTACGGTAATCTTCAATGGAACCATTATTATTGGGATATTGAACGATAGCACCAAAAAAACTGTCATCAATTTGGGCTGTTGTGTAATCCCCAAAAACCAATTCAATATCTATGGGCAATGCCCTGGTAACCAATACATCTATTGTTTGCGGGAATATATGACGATCCACAAACATTTTCGGTTTGCTAATGACATCTGTTTTATTAATATGATGAAAAATCATTGCCATAGCCTCAGCAGCGGCAGTGGCTTCATCTAATAAAGAGGCATTGGCAATTGGCAAACCGGTTAAATCGGTTACCATCGTTTGAAAATTCAACAAACTCTCCAACCTCCCCTGGGAAATTTCAGCCTGGTAAGGTGTATATTGTGTGTACCACCCTGGGTTTTCAAAAATATTCCTAAGAATTACGCTGGGTGTAATGGTGCCATAATAGCCCTGCCCGATATAGTTTTTAAATACCTTGTTTTTTGCAGCTATTTTTTTTAATTCAGTCAGGTATTCAAATTCGCTTATTGCTGCCGGTATAGTTAAATCGCCTTTTATTCGGATGGAATCTGGAACTGTTTTACTGATAAGCACCTCAATTGAGTCCATTTCAATAGCTGATAACATATTTTCAGTGTCATGGAAATTAGGTCCAATATGTCTTCCCTGGAATTCTGCTGATTGTTGTTCAAAAAGATTCATAGTCAAGTCTGTGTTTGAGGTTGATTTGCACTTTTATTGATGCCTTGAAATAAAAAAATCAATAAATCGCCGCAAAGGTAAGTTGATATAACAGGATTATAAAGGTTTTGTTGCATCTGTGGAAATTGTGGGGAAGAAGGGGTCGAGACATAAATTTCTCTAAGTTTCCCCTCAGGAATTGTTAATGCTAGAAAGTAAATGGTAAAGATTTTGATGAAATTTAACTTATTCAGAGTAATCTTGTATGATTAGTATACACTTTAGATAAATGCCATAATTAAGTTATTGTAACAATGATTAGTGAAGTAAAATTAGATAATTGGGAAAAAAGAAGTGCAGAACATCAGAAACTGTATAAACAGTTTTTGCAAAGAGCTGATAAAAATAAAGTATTGAAACAATTACCGGACTTACATGAGGAGGCATTTACAAAAATCGATTGTTTGCAATGTGCCAATTGTTGTAAAAATTATTCACCACGTTTTAAAATGCCGGATATCAAACGAATCAGTAAATGGCTCGGTATGAAGGAGACTGAATTTATCACTACCTATCTTACTATGGATACTGAAGGAGATTATGTTTCCAAAACTAAACCTTGCCCATTTTTAGGGGAAGATAATTTTTGTACTATTTATGAGGAAAGACCCTCAGATTGTCACCGGTTTCCTTATACAGATGAAGATGTACTACTGAAGCGACCTTTGATCACTTTAAAAAATTCTACATTTTGTCCGGCTGTTTATTTTGTTCTTGAAAAACTAATCATCACTTTAAAGTAAGTTCCTCATAGGCTGCTGTTAAAGTCCTCTCAGCACCACTGTTTTTCCAACTGATTCCCGGAATTTCTTTAGCCTTAATTATTTCTTCTTTTGATTTTCCGGTCTTGATTTCAGATGCAACAAATGAAAGTAGTTTTTCTAAGTAATCTTTAAAAGCAAGAATATCTTCTTTATTTCCGGTAACCTTTTCAGGATCTGCGGCATGTCCAAATATGAAAAGGGTATCCTTATCAAAAGTCTTATGTGTTTTTTGCATTACATCAATCCAGCTTTTAATATTGGCGCCTGCAGTTCTATCTATGAATGGTGATAATTGGTTAAACAGTAAGTCACCCATATGGGCAATATTGGCGTCCTCAAAATGAATGATGGCATCACCATTGGTGTGGGCTGCACCAAAATAATAGCTTCTTATTTTCTCTTTTCCAATTTTCTGTTTCCATGAATCTCCAAAAGTGATGTCTTGGAATAATTGTTTTTCAACCGTTTTGTTGGTTTCTGCTACCTTTTTGTAATTAAGTAAGCAGTTTTCATGTCCCACCAC
>JAYTSC010000295.1:0-7081 GCA_043745885.1 Bacteroidota bacterium
GTTTCACCGGGGCTTTCTTCAACACCTGCAAAAATTCCACCCATCATAACTAAATTAGCTCCAGCTGCCAATGCTTTCACCATATCACCGGTATATCGAATGCCGCCATCTGCGATAACAGGAATATTTTTTCCTTTTAAAGCATTACTGGCTTCCATGATGGCGGTAAGTTGAGGAACTCCTGCACCGGCAACGATACGAGTAGTACAAATAGACCCCGGTCCAATGCCCACTTTAATACAATTTGCACCTGCATCAGCTAATGCTTTAGCACCTGCTGCCGTTCCAACATTTCCCGCAATGATTTGTAAATTTTTAAAATTTTTCCTTAGCGCTTGTAATGCTTGTATAACACCCTTGCTATGACCATGTGCACTATCAAGTGTAACTACATCCACCCCAACGAACTGTAGGGCTGCCGCCCTTTCCATTAAGTCATTCGTAATGCCTAAAGCAGCACCCACCAATAATCTTCCCAAACTGTCTTTCACTGCATTTGGAAAATTTCTTATCTGTAAAATATCTCTATAGGTAATTAAGCCGATTAAAATACCTTGTTTATTTACGACAGGTAATTTTTCAATTTTATGTTGTCGAAGTATTTTTTCTGCTTTTTTTAAATCTGTACCATCCGGAGCTGTGATAAGGTTATCCTTTGTCATCACTTCTTTTACTTTCCGCTTTTTATCGTACTCAAACCGTAAGTCACGATTGGTGAGAATACCTACCAATTTTTGCTGCGCATCAACTATTGGGATACCGCCTATTTTATTTTCTTTCATTAGTTTGAGCGCATCTCCAATTGTGGCTTCAATTAATAAAGTAATGGGGTCAATGATCATTCCACTTTCACTACGTTTTACTTTTCGCACCTGCTCAGCCTGGCGTTCAATGCTCATGTTTTTGTGTAAGATTCCCAGTCCGCCTTCTCTTGCCAATGCAATAGCCAAATTTGCCTCGGTAACTGTATCCATGGCAGCTGAAAGCATGGGAATGTTTAATACGAGGTTCTTTGTTAAATGCGAACGAATATCTACTTCGCGTGGAAGAACGGCACTATAGGCCGGCATCAACAAAACATCATCAAAAGTGAGTCCTTCGCCAAATAACTTGGATTTAGTTGGCTTCTTAGTGGGAGTAGTATTTCTTATTGCCATGTGCAAAGATAGTATTGTAGCCAAATTCAGAGCAAAATTTTTTAGCGAATCAATTTCTACTAAAAAAACTAAAAAATGAGTCATTTTTCAACCAAATATTTTTAAATAATGCCTAATAACTAAACATCTCATACAAATAATTGACATCATTTGACTTTATAAAAGACATTCTTTTTATTAAATTCTTATTTCTTATTACCCCTTAATTGTTTAATTGTTTTTACTTTTGTATGAATGTCAAATTTTACACCCGATTCCAATAAATCTTATTTCAATTTTCAATTTGGACTTCTCTGTGTAAGTAATTTTTTATTCAGTGCCAGTTTCAGCATGATGATTCCGGAACTACCTGCTTACTTAACACAATTGGGTGGTGCAGAATATAAAGGGCTGATCATTGCACTTTTTACCCTGATGGCCGGTATCTCACGTCCTTTCAGCGGTAAATTAACGGATACAGTTGGTCGTGTTCCGGTAATGATTTTTGGGTCCTTGGTTTGTGTGGTTTGTAGTCTTTTATATCCGATACTTACTACTGTAAGTGGATTTTTATTATTACGCTTTTTTCATGGGTTCTCAACAGGATTTAAACCAACCGCCACTTCTGCATATGGGGCAGATGTAGTACATGAAACAAGACGGGGAGAAGCTTTGGGTGCATTGGCCATTGGGTATTCATTGGGCTCCTCTATTGGCCCAGTATTAGGTAGTTACCTGGTTACTAATTTTTCTTACTCGATCATGTTTTATTTTTCTGCTTTTGTCGCATTAGGTTCAGTTGGTATATTATATAACATCAAGGAAACCCTCCCAAATCCACAAAAATTTTCTTTGCGATTAATGAAAATTAAGCAAACTGAAATTTTTGACAGCTCTTCGGTTAAGCCTGCTGTAATCATGTTACTATTGTGTTTCTCTATTGGCTGTGTACTAACCTTATCACCCGACCTGAGTGAATCAGTAGGTTTGCATAACAAAGGTTTCTTTTATACTTGTTATACAGTCGCCTCTTTATTAATTAGACTGGTCGCAGGCAAATCATCGGATAGGTATGGAAGGGTAATTGTACTTATTATTTCTTCTATTGTGCAGGTACTGGCTTTTGTGTTATTGGCATTTTCTCATTCAATGGGTATGGTAATATTTAGTGCCGCCATATTTGGAATAGGTATGGGGATGAATGGTCCAACCCTGATGGCATGGACAGTAGATCTTTGCAAACCCGAAAATCGAGGTAGGGCAGTAGCTTCGGTTTATATTGCACTTGAGTTGGGTATTGGTAGTGGCGCAATTATCTCTCAATGGATTTACAATAATCGCCCGGAAAATTTATTATATGCTTTCTTGTTACCGGCTTTTCTAGCATTAGTATCCATGTTGTTATTGATGGTCTGGCGAAGAAATGAAAAACGAACACAAGATGTGGTAATTGAGTTTACTGAATAAGAGGAATTAGTAACTGAGCATTACTTGTTGTGCCCTCTCAAAGAAGTTCTGAACCGCTTTCCCTTAAATTAATCTATACATTTTTCCCGGAAGTGAACTTATTACATTTTGTAGCTCTAAGTTTAAAATAACGGAAGCAACCTTACTACTGCTTAATTTGCTTAGTAAATAAATTTCGTCTATGGGCATGGTGTCTTTTTCTTTCAGTAAATCAACAATTATTTTCTCCTCTGGATTAAGTTCTATGAAAAGCTCTCTTTGTTTTTTAATCGCTTTTTTCTTTTCTTCCCAACCCATTACTTCAATTAATTGTTCTCCACCGGTAAATAGAATCGCTTTATTTTGTTGAATCAATTGTAAACACCCGCTACTTTTTGTATCGGTTATTTTTCCCGGTACTGCAAATACATCCCGGTTATAAGAATGGGCTAATTCCGCAGTAATCATACTGCCTCCTTTTATAGCTGTTTCAATTACGATAGTGGCATCTGCCATTCCGGCTACAATTCGGTTACGTTTAGGAAAATTATGTTTATCAGGGCCGGTATTTTTTCTGTATTCTGTTAACAATCCTCCCTGTTGTATCATTTCCTTTGCTAGTGATTTATGTAGTGAAGGGTAAATACTATCTAACCCATGTCCTAATACACCAATAGTGGGAATATCAAAAAGTAAGGCATTTCTATGGGCAATGGCATCTATGCCAAAAGCCAGACCGCTAATAATTTGTACTTGTTGTGTTTGTAAAGCGCTGATCAACTGTTCCGTTACCTGTTTCCCATATTCAGTGTGGTTGCGTGTGCCTATGATGCTGATTATTCTTGGGCAGTTAAGATTGGCATGTCCGCGGTAATACAAAAGTGTAGGTGGGTCGTAGCAGTTTAATAATCTTTGGGGATATTTTTGATCAGTAATAAACAACGGTTGAATTTGGTGCTTATTGATAAATAGAATCTCTGCTTCTACCGCACCAAAATCATTCCACATTTTTAATGACCTGGCACATTTTTCGCCAATGCCTTCTACTTGGCTTATCTCTTTTTTATTTGCAAAAAATAGGGCTGATGCAGAACCAAAATGTTCTATTAATATTCTAGCCCTTATGGGTCCTAAGTCGGGTATCAAGGTTAAAGCTACCTGGTAATGGAGTTCTTCGTTCACTAAAGAAAATTTCCGAAAGGTCTCAAGAATGAAGCAATAAAAATCAGGTATTTATACGCTAAAGCCCAACTACTGTAAACGTAGTTCTACGATTTTTTGCCCGGCCTGATTCTGTTTGGTTATCTCCAATAGAATGTGCAGATCCATATCCCTTATAACGCAAACGCTGCATGGCGATTCCATTTTTAACTAGATAATCCACAATAGATTTGGCGCGGTTGGTTGATAAAAGTAAGTTATCTTCCTCTTTACCAATAGAATCTGTATAGCCACTTATTTCTACCGACAGTGTAGGGTTTTCAATTAATACTTGTTTCAGTTTATCTAATTCAACCAATCCTGCGGCTGGCAATTCAAAAGAATTTGATGGGAAAAGAATAGTATTAAAAGTGCCTACCGCCATTAGTTCAACGGGCTGTAAATAAATATCTTTTTTGTAAACACTATCAGCTTCTTTCTTTTCCAAAGAATACAATTCGCTGAAAAATAAATAGCCTTTTCGGTTTACAATAAAAGTATAATCCTTTCCGGTAGGTAAAGTAATAAAATATTCACCCAGCTCATCTGTTTGAACTTTCATTAATGACTGATTGCTTTTGTTATCAATCAATTCGACTAAGGAGGGTAAAGTTTTATTCGTCTTTTTATCCATCACTTTACCTTTTATATACAAAGTACGATTGGGTCTGATATCCGGACGTAAAATAAATTGATAAAGATCCAATCCACCCCTGCTATCACTTCTGTCACTGGCATAATAGGCAGTAAGCCCATCAGCCGATACAGCCATACTTCCTTCGTTTTCGATAGTATTGATAGGATAACCTAAGTTTTCAGGCTTACCCCAAACCGAATCCGAAACTTTTCGAATAACAAAAAGATCTGAACTGCCATAACCCGGTAAGCCATCTGATGTATAATATAAGGTTTGGTTGTCGGCATGAATAAATGGTGCTTGTTCATCACCAGAAGAATTGATAGCTGCCCCCATATTGATTGCTGGTCCCCATTTGCCATTTGTTTGCCGATAACTTACATACAAATCACTTCCCCCAAACCCATCGGGCCGGGTACTGCAGAAATACAAAGCCCTTTTATCCGGACTAAGTGTTGGGCCACTTTCATAGAAATCAGAATTGATATTGGGTCCTAAATTTTCAGGAGCACTCCATCCCTGAGGTGTATAATAAGAGATGTAGATATCAAAACTTTTATGTGGCTGGTCAATTAATTCACCTGCAAATACCATCCATTCTCCGTCTTGTGAAACAGAGAGTGCACCTTTTCGTGTTTCAATATTTATATCACCTTCAATCAGTTTCGATTGCCCAAAGCCTTTTTTGGTAATGGCACTTTCAATAAAATCTTCTCTCCCATGTTCATCCTTACGGGAAAATACCAGTAAACTATCTGTAACAGTAACTGAGGGATAATATTCCGCATGTATGGTATTTACACTATCACCCAAATTAATGGGAGTAAATGAATAATCGGATTGATTATGTTCCGCAGCATATTTTATAGCAAATTCATATGAGCGTTTTCTGTAATTTCCACTTTTAATACTCCGCTCATTTAATTTGGGATATTGCAAAAACGTATTTACTGAAGCCAATGCTTCCGTAAACTTCCCTTGTCCTGCTAAGTTGATGGAATAAGGTAATAGATAAACAATAAAATAGGCACTATCTTTCTGTCTTGCTTGCTCATACATTTTTACAGATAGGTCATATTTCTTTAATTGTCCTAATACCCCAGCCATAGATAAATAGGCATCAACAAAATTACTATCTGTTCTAATGGATTGACCAAGTAAGGGTAAAGCATCTTTGAGTTGTCCATCATTTAAAAGGTCGAGTGCTTTCACATACAGCTTCATAGCTTTCGCATTTACCTTTTCCAGGTCATATACTTGCGCAAACGAATGGGAAATACTAAAAGCCGAAATGAAAAAAAGGAGTGCTCGCATAATCTATATAAAAGAGCAAGTTCGATAAAAAGAGAAATAGGGGGTTGTTAAAATTTTTAATGGCGATTGGATTGGTAGTCAAAAAAACTTGATCTGTTTGGAACTTAAACATTTCAAGAATTTTTTTACTAAAATGCCCCAGCGGGGCAACCGCTCTGAAGCCATTCGATGGCGTTTTAGTTTTTTTGCACCGGTAGGTGCTACCCATTAGGGTATTATCATTACGGCATTTGAGATTGTTTGCGGGTAGTCCCTACCGGGACACAGTGTGTAGGAGCGATTTTGTTACAGAGCGGTAGGCCCGCTGGGGCAAAATTAGTTTACGCTAGTCTCTTCTTTCTTTGTGTATTGTCTACAATGTGCCCCAGCGGGGCAACCGCTCTGAAGCCATTCGATGGCGTTTTAGTTTTTTGCACCGGTAGGTGCTACCCATTAGGGTTTTATCATTACGGCATTTGAGATTATTTGCGGGTAGTCCCTACCGGGACATCGACTATAGCAGTGATTTTGTTACAGAGCGGTAGCCCCGCTGGGGCAAAATTAGTTTATGCTGATTTCTTCTTTTTTGCGCCTTTGTGCCTTTGCGAGAATTCTTCTGATCAGCTATGCTCAAAAGACTAACAATAGCAAAATCTCTGCTACAAGTAATGTCGTAGATTATGGCTAAGGAACATTTATATATTTATGTAATTGCAAGCTCAATTCCCATTTGGGATGTTGTTTAATGTAGTCGATTAAGAGAGGGGTAACTTCTGCAGCTTTATCCCATTCAGGTTGCAGATATAATTTGCAATCAGGTTTTACCAACGCGGCATAGGTTTCGGCCCATGCAAAATCATGCTTATTAAATACCACAACTTTTAGCTCATTCGCAAGGGGTACTATTTCAGTTAATGGGGCTTTAAATTTTTTTGGTGACAGGCATATCCAATCCCAGTGCCCACTAAATGAAGAAGATCCGGAGGTTTCAATATTTGTTTCAAATCCTGACTTGTGTAATTGATCTGTTAATGCATCCATGTTATGCATTAATGGTTCACCTCCGGTAATTACTGCTAAACGACCGGGGTATTTTTCGGCAGCAGCAACAATTTCATCAACCGTAATTAGCGGATGTTTGCTTACATCCCAACTATCTTTTACATCGCACCAAACACAACCCACATCACACCCCCCCAGTCTGATAAAATAGGCGGCCCGTCCTTGGTAAAAACCTTCTCCCTGTAGGGTGTAGAAGGCTTCCATTATGGGTAGTTCTTTTTTTGAGGGGGTCATTTTTTTGAGGGGTATTTAATTATGAATTATGAATGATGAATTATGAATGTTTCTAGCAATTCATCATTCATCA
>JAYTSC010000296.1:0-2627 GCA_043745885.1 Bacteroidota bacterium
CCAATCATTTTCATAAAGAAACTTGGTCCGATACATGGGCATAACCACTTTAGCAATATGCCCGGCTTTACACTGGTATTTAGGCAAAGCACCTACTACATCACCCAAACCACCGGCTTTGGCTACAGGATAACATTCAGCACTTACGTGAATAATCTCCATTTAATGGCTTTTTGAAAGATTTTTTTGAAGTTAGTAACTAAATTCATTCCATCAAATTCTGTTTTTAAATAAAATAGTCATTATTTTATTATATTTTACAACCTAAATAAAAAACCGCTTGTCATGAGTCAATCAACAAAATGGTCACAATTTGGAACGTTAATCACAGTATTTTTCTTCTGGGGCTTTGTAGCTGCAAGTAATGATATATTGATTCCGGTATTCAAGAAAGCCTTTGACTTATCTCAGGCTCAAAGCCAGTTAGTATCTTTTGCCTTTTATGTGGCTTATACTGTTGGTTCCCTCATTTATGTAGGTGTTTCTAAAATGATTGGAAGTGATTTGTTAAACAAAATGGGTTATAAAAATGGCATTGCTTTAGGTCTGATTATTTCGGCCATTGGCACATTACTGTTTTATCCGGCTGCCAATAATGCCTCTTTTACATTAATGATTACAGGTTTATTTATTGTTGGACTTGGATTTTCTTTACAACAAATTGCAGCCAACCCTTTAGCCATCGTAATTGGCGACCCCAAAACGGGTTCGCAAAGGTTAAATATGGCAGGTGGTGTTAATAATTTTGGTACAACTATTGGGCCTTTATTGGTAAGCTTTGCCATTTTTGGAAGTGTCGCCAATGGATCTTCAGTTGCCAGTATTGAAAGTGTAAAAACACCCTATTTAATTTTAGGTGTTGCTTTCGTTTTGGTTGCCATATTTTTTAAATTTTCTTCCATCCCCAATAAAATTGATCTGGAAGAAGTAGCCGTGCAGGAAGCTGAAAGCGAAGACAAGGTATTACACAGATCCTCAGCATTCAGTTATCCTCAATTAATTTTAGGCATGATTGGCATTTTTGTCTATGTAGGGGTTGAAGTATCAACAGCTAGTAATTTACCCGAATTCATGAAGCAACACATAGGTACACCTACAGATAAAATTGCTCCTTTTGTTTCATTGTATTGGGCCAGTTTAATGATGGGTAGATGGACAGGAGCGGTTGGTGCTTTTGATGTTAGCATGGGTGCTAAAAAAATTCTAAACTTTCTAATGCCCTACTTGGCATTTGGTGTTTTTTTAACAGTGAATGCGATAGCACAGCATGACATTAATTCATTCTATGTATATGGATTTGTTATCATCGCTATGATTGCCGGCGATATTTTAAGTAAGGGAAATCCTGCCAGAATGCTATTGATATTTTCCGGAATGGGTATTACTGCCTTAATTATTGGCATGCTTTCCTCCGGCATGGTTAGTGTGTTTGCATTCATTAGTGTTGGTTTATTTTGCAGTACTTTATGGCCCTGTATTTTTACCTTAGCTATTGCTGGTTTAGGTAAACATACAAATCAGGGAAGCAGTTTGTTAATTATGATGATCATGGGTGGAGGATTCATCAGTGTATTACAAGGAGTAGTTGCTGCAGATAATCTTTTAGGCATCCAATATAGTTATCTGGTTGGCGTTCTTTGTTTTGCATATCTGGTATTTTATGCCATCAAATCAAAATCACTTTTAAAAGCACAGGGTATTGATTATGATGTAAAAGTTAGTGGCGGGCATTAATATTCTTTTTGATTGTGTTTTAATTCAAATGTTAACTGATAAAAAAAATAGAGATGGCCGTAACAAATTCCAGTTTTGAACAGTTAGCCATTGGTATTGATATTGGTGGTACCGGTACCAAATATGGTATTGTAGACAGGTTAGGAAACCTGCTTTTTTCAAGTGAAATGTCAAGTCGTAACCACAAAGAAGTGGAAGGATTTATTGATGAATTACATTCAAATGTTGTCCCTTTAATAGAACAAGCCGGCGGTATTGGCAGAATGAAAGGTATTGGAATGGGGGCTCCCAACGGTAATTATTATACCGGCACTGTTGAATATGCCCCAAACCTACCTTGGAAAGGCATTATTCCTTTAGCAAAAATGGTAGAATCGAAGTTTAAACTACCGGTAGTACTTACCAATGATGCCAATGCAGCGGCTATTGGCGAAATGATGTATGGGGCAGCCCAAGGAATGAAAGACTTTATAATGATTACTCTGGGAACAGGTGTAGGAAGTGGTATTGTTGCGAATGGAAAATTAATTTACGGTCATGATGGTTTTGCGGGCGAATTAGGACATACCATCATCATTCCAGACGGCCGTATGCACCAGGGAACCGGCAAAAAAGGCTCATTGGAAAGTTATGCCTCTGCTACCGGTGTACGTTTAACTACTTTAGAACTTTTAGATAATAGTGATACACCAAGTCTGCTGAGAAATGAATCCAGGGAAACTCTGGATTCTAAAAAAGTTTATGAAGCAGCCATTCAAGGAGATCAACTAGCTAAAGAAATTTTTGAATATACCGGAAAAATACTAGGAATGGCGTTGGCTAATTTTGTGATGTTCTCCAGTCCGGAAGCGATTATTTTATTTGGGGGATTAACGAAAGCCGGCGACCTGATT
>JAYTSC010000297.1:0-11327 GCA_043745885.1 Bacteroidota bacterium
AAGCAATCAGTAATAATGCAAATCCCGCCAAAATCAATTTGGCAATTCCCTCATAAGTTTTTCCTTTTTGTTGTATATATTTTCCTGCCAGATAACCACCAATAACGTTTACAATAGAAGGCAAAGTACTTAGCCATCCTTCAGGATCAAATGCTAAACCTTCTCCATGGTAAAGATGCGATTCACCCATCAGCCAGAGGTCAAACTTTAATCCGGCGTTACCTTGCAAGCTTAAAGGATCATAGGGATCACCAAACCAAAAACACAGCGCCCAATATAATAACAACAATCCTACACTAATGATGATTACGGTTCTGGTTTTTAAAAAGTAAATAAGCAAGGAGGCAAAACAATAACAAAGTGCAATCCTTTGTAAAACACCGAGAATACGAGTATTTGAAATGGGTGACAAGTCCCAATATCTCGAAGCATTATTTACAAAGGGGAACCAGTACATCAGAAAACCCAACAGAAAAATAAGAATTGTTCTTTTAAAAATGATTGACAAAACCGCTGTGGTTGATTTATCAGCCCATTTTAGCATTACAAAACTCAAAGCATTGCCAACAGCAAATAAGAAAGAAGGGAAAACCAAATCTGTGGGAGTAAAACCGTGCCATTTAGCATGTAGTAGAGGAGCGAAAGTTACCGTAGAATCGCCCGGGGTATTAACGATAATCATTAAGCAGATTGTTAATCCACGAAAAACATCTAAAGCAGGAAATCGTTGATGGGAGGCCATTAGACTTGTTTTGGAACTTGAATATAGTGATTTATGGTAGAATATATTACCAATGAAGATATTGAACTTCCTTGCTTATTTGAGCGCCTTCTGTGGCAAAAAATATTTACACTTTCAAATATATTTTCTTTTTATCCATCCAATAACCAATTAGCCAACATAGTAACATATAACAAACAGCAAAAACCAAGGAACCCCAATAATCACCAATAAAGCTGAAGAGATTTAGATAAGTCCAAGCAAAAAGATTACTGTCTGTATCTATCGGTATCTTATGCAAAAGAATCATTAACAATTCAGAAAAAAGATAAATAGTAAGCGGGTTTTTACCAACTACCTGAAAAAACCAAGCAAACTTAATTTTGGTTTGAAATGACATTAGGTAAATGATGGAAGATAAAATAAAACAGTCTAGTCCAACAGTCAGGAGTACAAAAGAGCTGGTCCATAATTTTTTATTGATGGGGAAAAGATAATCCCAGAAGTAGGCAATCACTATAAGTATAAATCCTGTTAAGGCCAGCTTGGCAAGGATTTCATAAGTCTTTTCGTTCTCACCTAGGTCCAGGTGTTTTGATTTCTGTTTCAAAAATAATCCTACTAAATATCCACCGATAACATTTACTAAGGCAGGTAAAGTACTTAACCAGCCCTCCGGATCAAAAGCAATACCAGAACGATGATACAAATGTGATTCGCCCATCAGTAATAGGTCGAGTTTTAAAACTGCATTTCCTTGAATAGACAATGGGTCAGAAGAATCGCCAAATGAAAAACATAGTAACCAATACAATAGAAGTAAAAGGATACTGATAATGATAATCGTACGTGTTTTTACAAAATAAATTAATAAAGAAACAAAGAAATAACAAATAGCAATGCGTTGTAAAACCCCCAAAATACGGGTATGTGAAATGGGTGAAAAAGTCCAGAAACCACTATCTTTATTTACAAAAGGAAACCAATACATAAGAAACCCTAAAAGAAAAATCAGCAGGCTTCTTTTAACAATTTTTGTTAGTACTTCATTGGTTGATTGTTGATACCATTTTTGTCGTACAAAACTTAGCGCATTACCTACTGCAAATAAAAAAGAAGGAAATACCAAGTCTGTAGGTGTAAACCCATTCCATTTTGCATGTAATAATGGGGCAAAAATAAACGAGCGATCTCCCGGTGTGTTAACAACAATCATCAAACAAATCGTTAATCCCCTAAACACATCTAAAGCAAGAAATCGTTGGTTTGAATTCACAAATGTTGGTTTGAATAATGAATATAGTAATTAAAGGCGAAAAAAATGACACTACATACACAGAAAAGTAGATTATTGTTGTACATGCAATTACTATAAAAACGATATCTTACCGGATGAAAAAGGTCTCCCTTTATATTCAATCAATCTTTTACCTTATTTCAGGTATCAATCATTTCCGAAATCCGGATTTTTATTTAGGATTCATCCCGCCTTACTTTCCCTTCCATGAATTGATAAATGTTTTAGCCGGTATGGCAGAAATCTTATTAGCCTTGTTATTGCTGATTATAAAATCGCGTAAAATGGCTGCCAATGGAATTATCATTTTATTATTGGCTTTTATTCCGGTACATATTTACTTCATACAAATTGGCAGCTGCCTACCTAATGGCCTTTGTGTACCACACTGGCTTGGATGGGTAAGACTATTGGTGATGCAACCCTTATTAATTGCCTGGGCTGCTTGGTATAGGAAATAATTGTGTAGATTTAATTTGAATTTTTCTTTTGTGTGCATTACCACTCGTCTCCTTGTTGATTCAAATTATGCTGAACTGCTTGTCACTAAGGGTTAATGAACAGAAAGATCTGGGTTAGGTAAACATCCTGAATACTAAATTTTTTTACTATGCGTTTTATTAAAAAATTGTCAATAACAGTAGTCTTATTACTAATTATTTATTTTGTAGGTCCACATCCTTCAACACCTGTGTATAGTTTAGTATTACCTGAGGTTCCGGCAACTGCTAATTTATTAGAAAATTATATTAGTACGCAGGAAGGGCAACACAAATTAAAACCAGATAATGAAGCCAGAATTGTTTGGGCAAATGATTCGCTAAAACACAAAACCGAATATGCCATTGTTTACCTGCATGGTTTTAGTGCTTCCCAGGAAGAGGGCAACCCAGTACATAGAAATATTGCCAAAAAATTTGGGTGTAACCTTTACCTCTCTCGACTTTCACAACATGGCGTAGATACAACTGATGCTTTGTATAATATGACACCTGATAATCTTTGGGAGTCTGCCAAACAAGCTTATACAATAGGCAAACAGTTGGGTAATAAAGTTATTTTAATGGGAACCTCAACCGGAGGCACATTAGCTTTACAATTAGCAGCAGCTTATCCTGAAATTGGTGCATTGGTATTATACTCGCCCAATATTGCCATCAATGACCCCAATGCCTGGTTATTGAATGATCCCTGGGGATTACAAATTGCGAGATTAGTTAAGGGATCCAAACTAAATACGGCCGGTGCAAATACACCCGAATATAATAAATATTGGAATCACCAATACCGTTTAGAAGCTACTGTAGAATTGGAAGAATTATTAGAAACTACGATGAAAGCAGAAACATTTTCCAAAATTAAACAACCAACCCTTACTTTATTCTATTACAAGGATGAACAACAACAAGACAAAGTAGTAAAGGTAACCGCAATGAAAGAAATGATGGCACAATTGGCTACTTCCTCGGAATTTAAGAAAATGGTACCTATTCCTGAAGCAGGTAGCCATGTATTGGCATCACCTATACAATCGAAAGATATTGTAACTGTAGAAAAAGAAACGATTGCATTTATGAAGGAAACTTTGCATATTGTTGGGAAGGATTGAAGTGAGTTAAGAGTTCACTATTATATTTAAAAATAACAAGAAGATTAATCAATGCTGAATTGTTTATCATGAGAAGCATAATTTTTA
Organism: Bacteroidota bacterium; assembly: GCA_043745885.1. Lineage (GTDB taxonomy): Bacteria > Bacteroidota > Bacteroidia > Chitinophagales > Chitinophagaceae > Sediminibacterium. Next base: position 3,715 of record JAYTSC010000297.1, read on the forward strand.
TTTTATCCATATTTTTTTGGGTAGTATCATTTGCCCAAAAACAGCCTAATTCAGCAAGTAAAATTGAGCGTTTGCTATTAGCAATTGAAATGGAAAAATCAATGAATACTGAATTACTGGATAAATGGTATCCGCAATGTACAGATAGTATGTATGGCGGATTTATCAGTACCTATAGTTTTAATTTTACACCCACCGGTACGCAGGATAAATTTATTGTTACACAAGCAAGACATACCTGGACTACTGCAAAAGCTGCTGCTTTGTATCCAGACAAAAAATATTTCATTGAAGCATCAAAAAATGGATATCATTTTTTAAGAGATATTATGTGGGATAAACAATATGGAGGATTTTATAATTTGGTTACTCGAGAGGGAATTGATAAAAGTAATCCTATTGCACCAAAAGAGGCCTATGGTAATGCCTTTGCTATCTATGCTTTGGCTGCTTACTACAAAACTTCAAAAGATACAACCGCACTTAGCCTTGCAAAAAAAGCCTTTCTATGGCTGGAGAAAAATAGTCATGATCCAATTTACAAAGGCTACTACCAACATTTAAACAGAGAGGGTAGTATCATTGTAAGAAATGCTTCCTTCCCTTCTAGTAGTAATTTAGGCTATAAAGACCAGAATTCTTCCATACATTTATTAGAAGCTTTTACTGAATTGTATAGCATTTGGCAGGATCCTCTTTTGAAGAAACGATTAAAAGAAATGTTATTACTCGTCAGGGATAAAATAACTACACCAAAGGGTAATCTCATTTTATTTTTTACACCTAATTGGACTCCGGTTTCATTCAGAGATTCATCTGAAACTATCATTTTAAAAAATAAACATTTAGACCATGTTTCATTTGGGCATGATGTTGAAACGGCTTTTCTGATGATGGAAGCATCACATGAATTGGGCCTAAAAAAGGATATCACCACTTTAATGGTCGGAAAAAAAATGGTTGATCATGCAATGAGCAATGGTTGGGACAGAAGCTTAGGAGGATTTTATGATGAAGGATATTATTTTAAAAATCGCGATAGTATTACGATCATTTTTGACAGCAAAAACTGGTGGGCACAAGCCGAAGGATTGAATACTTTATTAATGATGGCCGAATATTTCCCTAATGATCCAATGCACTATTATGAAAAATTCAAACAGCTCTGGAACTATATTAAAATCTATTTGATTGATCATGTAAATGGCGACTGGTATGAAGAAGGGCTGGATAAAGAACCCCAAAGAGTAACTGCATTAAAAGGCCATATTTGGAAGGGAACTTATCATAGTTTCAGGTCTTTAAGTAATTGTATGCAACGCTTACGATCAAATAAAATAAATGATTAAAAATGATGATATTTCTTTTCCCATTTAGTGCCTAAGTTAATGAACTGATAATTTTTCCATATTGCAAAAATCATTAAATTACTCTTTGATATAACCATAGAGGACAAAAAATACATTATACCAAATGCTAAACTTATCCGTCATACTCGATGACAGTGCCAGACGGTACCCATTAAAAGCAGCTTTCACTTTTATGGATACTGCCCATTCCTATACACAAATAAATGAAGCAGCGAATAAGGTCGCCAATGGATTAATAAAAATGGGTATCAAAGCAAATGACAAAGTAGCATTAAGCTGTTTAAATATGCCCGCTTACCCAATCATTTATTTTGGTATAATCAAAATGGGAGCTGTTGTAGTGCCGCTGAGTGTTTTATTAAAACAAGAAGAAATTGAATATGTGTTGAAAGACAGTGAAGCAAAAGCCTATTTTTGTTTTTCAGGCACAGCTGAATTACCCATGGGTAAATTTGGTTATGCAGCATTCACAGCCGTACAAGAATGTGCGCATTTTTTTATGATAATGCCTTCTATTGATATGCCTATAGGTATAGATGATGTACAAACCTTAGAAGGCATTATGGAAGGACAATCATCTCATTTTGAAATGAACCCAAATAATGCAGAAGATACCTGTGTAATTATTTATACATCCGGCACAACTGGAAGGCCGAAAGGAGCAGAACTGACTCATTCAAATTTATTACAGAATGCAATTATATCATGTGATTTAATGGATAGTTGTGTAGAGGATATTGGTCTGATTGTTTTACCCTTATTTCATATTTTTGGAATGACCGTACAAATGAATGCAGCTATTTACAAAGGGAGTTCTAGTATTTTACTCGCACGTTTTGATGCTGAAAATGTTTTTGATTCAATGCAAAAATACAAAGTAACCACTTTTGCAGGAGTACCTACCATGTATTGGGCTTTGTTAAACTATCATGATCCAAAATTTAATTACTCCTTAATAGCTAAAACTTTACGAATTTGTTTATCGGGTGGGGCATCTTTACCCGTTAAAGTATTGGAGGAGTTTGAAAAACGCTTTTCCGTACAAATTATGGAAGGGTATGGCATGTCTGAAGGATCACCGGTGGTAACTTTTAACCAATTGGCAATTGGAAGAAAACCCGGTTCGGTTGGTACTCCCGTTTGGGGAGTTGAGGTAAAATTAATAGATACGGATGGTAAAGAAGTACCGGTTGGTGAAAGAGGCGAATTGTTATATCGGGGACATAATGTTATGAAGGGATATTATAAAATGCCGTTGGAAACAGAAAAGACTTTGAAAAATGGCTGGTTGTATTCCGGAGATATCGCTATCAAAGATGCCGATGGTTTTTATTTTATTGTAGATAGAATTAAAGACATGATTATTAGAGGTGGATTAAATGTATACCCCAGAGAAATAGAAGAAGTAATCATCAAACACAAATCCGTTTCATTAGTGGCAGTAATTGGTATTCCAAATGAAGTATTGGGTGAAGAAGTGAAAGCATTTGTAGTACTAAACGAAGCGATGACTATTACCGAAAAGGAACTGATTGCCTGGACAAAAGAGCATATAGCTTCTTATAAGTACCCCCGTCATATAGAAATTGTAACCAGTTTACCCATGAGTGCAACGGGTAAGATTTTGAAAAGAGAACTTAGGAAATAAAAGCTTACCTCAAACTTTTATAGATTGAGATAAGCTTTTACATTCTGAAATTTTTATTACCAAATTTTGGAATTTAATTATAAAATTGTTGAGAAAGCGTATTAGATACAACCCTATACTCTAAATCTTTTCTACTAATTTGATATCGATTATCAATAGCCCTAACATTCGGGTTGGAAATATGTTTTTGGTTATAGGGTTCTATCATATCGTTTTCTTCTATCATTTGACCTTGTGCATCAGTTGTTCTTGAAAAGAAGCGATAATTAAAATGCCAGGGATTATATTCTGAATCCCCAGATTGACCTGTATAGGAATCGTTGAATCCTTCAAAAATCAATTCACAGGAATGTCCCAGATGTTCCAGCAAGTTTGGTGTAATATCAATCGTTACATTCATATCAGGATCATTATGAACGATACCACTATCATAAATAGTTTTACCATTTAAAAAAATAAGTAATCTGTTATCTACATTTTTTACGTTGATTAAATAGGCTGTCTTCATAATGGCTATTTTTTATAAAATTTTAACTAGTTTTAAAAATTAAAATTATGGCTTTTATAGAAAATCATTTATGACAATTGTCATAAAGCTAACGCAACTATTCAAAATGCAATTTAGTTTACCGAAAATAGTTGGTTAATCCTTTAATTTCTACTTATTTCAGTTAATTGGCTTTTCATTTATCATTTAGGGCTACCCCATTTTTGGATTTTCACCTTGGTTTTGCAACACCAAAACATTACAGTGTCCGCTTATCTAGTGAAGATGCCGCAAACTCCTAACTTTCCCTATCTTCACTATGCTAAACTAAAGCAATTGCTTATGCCTCGGAGTAAAATAGCCGGTATTGGTATGTACGTTCCTAAAAACGTGGTTTCCAACAATGACCTTACTCAATACATGGATACCAATGATGAATGGATACAGGAACGGACCGGAATTAAAGAAAGGCGTTATGCCCATAGAACTGAAGAAACCACTACCACTATGGCTGTTGAGGCGGCCAAAATAGCCATAGAAAGGGCAGGTACTTTGGCACAGGATATAGATTTTATTGTTTTCGCTACTTTATCCCCCGATTATTATTTTCCGGGATGTGGGGTTATGTTACAAAGAGCATTGAAAATGAAGGAAATCGGCGCATTGGATGTTCGCAATCAATGCAGTGGTTTTTTATATGCCTTAAGTGTTGCCGACCAGTTTATTAAAACCGGTATGTATAAAAACATTCTGGTAGTGGGTGCAGAGAAACATTCATTCGGACTGGATTTGACTACACGTGGAAGAAATATCTCTGTCATTTTTGGGGATGGATCAGGCGCAGTTGTTTTACAGCCTACCGAGAAAACAGACCAGGGAATTTTAAGCACCCATTTACATAGTGATGGTGAATCGGCAGAACTATTAGCGATGTATAATCCTGGAACTCATGCCAATCATTGGGGCGATAAGAATTATGCGGATTTTGATGAAGCCCCCGCAGCTCAAATGTTTATGAGCCATGCGATGATTGATAATGCCCAAAATTTTCCTTTTATGGATGGTCAATCAGTATTTAAAAAAGCAGTGGTTAAATTTCCAGAAGTTATCATGGAAGCATTACAAGCAAATGGTTACCAAAGTACAGATATTAATATGCTCATCCCGCACCAAGCAAATTTGCGGATAAGTCAGTTTGTTCAACACAAATTAAAACTGACCGATGATCAAGTATATAACAATATTCAAAATTATGGTAACACAACAGCAGCTTCTGTACCCATAGCTTTATGCGAAGCATGGGAAAAAGGTAAAATAAAAGAAGGTGATTTGGTTTGTTTGGCGGCATTTGGGAGTGGATTTACCTGGGCTAGTGCATTGTTGAAGTGGTGATCACAGATTTTGTATGATTAGTTGTAGGATAATTATGATTAATTATTTATTTATTGGATTATTTTATAATAGTGCTTTGACCGCTGTTACTTTGTGTTAAAAAAACGAAACTCCCTAATTTATTTATTTTCTAAAATTGGAAATCAAGAACTACCTAAGGGAAAAAGTTTTTTACGATCTAAAACAATATTTTGTCCTTATACATTAATTGATTGAATTTTTTGTAATGGAAGAAAGAAAAATAATATACCTCATAAATCCAATATCTGGCACTTCAAAGAAAGAAGGAATAAAGAAATTGATTGAAAGAGAAACTACTGCACAGGAAATTCCTTTCGAAATGGTTCCTACCCATGCAGATGGTGATTACGATTTAATCAAAGACAGGATTACAAATGAAGGGTTTACAGATATTGTAATTGTGGGTGGGGATGGTACCGTAAACCAAGTAACCAATGCTTTCCGTAATCTTGGAATTCGTTTTGGTATTATTCCGGTTGGTTCAGGAAATGGGTTGGCAAGGGCTGCAGGAATTTCTACCAAATCGCCTCAGGCACTTGCATTAATCTTTACTGGCGGTGTGAAAAAAGTAGATGCCTTTCTCATCAATAACCAATACTCCTGTATGCTTAGCGGTATCGGATTTGATGCACAGGTAGCGCACGATTTTGCCACCAAAGCTACCCGAGGATTGATGATGTACACCCAACAAAGTATAGTTCATTTTTTTAAAGCACACCCTTACCAGTTCGAAATTGTGATCAATAATTTCTCTTTATTTACTGAAGCCTTTTTTATTAGCATTGCAAACGGTAATCAGTTTGGAAATAATTTTACCATCGCCCCAAAAGCCAATTTAAATGATGGCTTACTAGATATTGTGATTGTTCAAAAAATGAATAAAGCCAAACTGCCTTTTGTAATGCTAAAACACCTTCGTGGAGATAATAAATTACAACAACTGGTAGAAGATATGAGCCAGAAAAATATTATTTATTTTCAAACACCTAACTTAATTATTCGGAATCTTAAATTGGCCCCCTTGCATATTGATGGAGAACCAAAGGAAACTGCAGAAGAATTTACAATAGAAATTTTAAAGGACTGTTTTGAATTGATTAGCCCAGGATTGTAAATAAAACTGTCTTTTATAATCTGAGGGTAAAGATTTTACTCTCTTTTGATTAAATCTGTGAATCCCCGCCTGAACAGACGGACAGGTTTAGTCAAAAAATATAGAACTCAATAAATTGAGTATTTTTACTGCAAGACATGAAAAAATATTAAAATTTCTTTGGTAGTCTGTTACAAAATAATTACCCGGTTATCAATCGCTTAGCTGCATTTACTTTACCCCGCATCTTGTTAAAAAATATGATTCTTTCTTTTTCATTTACACCACTAATCAAGGTTGATTTTTGTGCAATATTGTCCATTGTTTTTTTGGAATAGGCATTGAAGGAAGGATCGGTAGTCATCATGAAATTGATAACACTGTGATTAACCCCGGTTATGTAATTATCGCCTAATTGAACTAATTGCATATTATCGCCCATAATTAACTCATTCACAAACATTTTATATGGCACCGTTCCACTTGCAGGGTTTTGGTTATAAAGCAGCTTAAGACTATGTTCTGCCTGTAACTCAAGGTGTTCCAGTAACTGGTTTAGTTTATCCAAAACAATGATGGCATCTTCATCAGACTCCATAGAACTGGTAGCCCGGTAAAACTCAATCTGGTTTAAGGTACTCGTTATGTTTTCAATACTCCAAATTTCTGTACTGGGAATTTGCGCATACAAATGGCTGCATTTTTGCATCAGCTCATGGTATTTGCTATAATCTGCTTTGACAGAAAATTTTACTGATTTCCAATCTTCATAATATAAAATCGATTTCATGAAAAAGAAGGACTTAAAAGCCGCTATTTCAGGAAACATGAAATAATAATAAAAGGGAACTTCTTTAGCCAGATAAAATAAATGATTGGGTTTAAAATTGATAAAGTTTTGAAAAAGGCCAATAACCGATTGTAGCCAGTGTTCATATTTATAATCTGCGTTATTGGTGGTACGGCCGGTAAAAACAAAGGCATCGCTTTTTAAATGTAATAGTTGGTCAATAGATATTTTATAATGGGATGCCAATATCTGAACCTCATCCAGGGTAAGCGGTTTTTCTCCCCTTATCCGTCTATACGCACTGTCATTACTTATTTTTAGCAGCTCTGCTACTGCATCTACCATAGTGAGATGGGAAGGCAAAAGTTCTTTGATATGTTGAAAAACCAACTGCTGGGGCCCACTTGTTTCCATAAAGTCAATTTTGGCGAAAATCAATAATTGAAGCTAAATTTTTTGCAAAAACTAATTGTTAAGGTAACAAAATAATTGGAAAACGCAAAAACAACCAAGATTAATCACATCCAACTCAGCATTGGCAAATAATACAAAAAAGCCCTTGAAAGCCTTAAAAACCAATTAGGAACAACCTTAGGAGCTTGATAGTTTTGATTCATCAATTCACCAAAGCTTACCAGATGAAAAAGATTAGCACCACCTTTTTAATAGCCATCCTTTTTACTCTTTCAGCCATCTCCCAAATGATGCCCGCTAAGCCTTCTCCCAATATTAGTTGGGGTCTAAAAGGAGGGATAAGTTTTGAAAGAATAGCCGGTACAGAACTTAATAAAGTTCCGGACGACTATGCATCA
>JAYTSC010000298.1:0-4495 GCA_043745885.1 Bacteroidota bacterium
GCGGGGGATGGGGGATTAGGAAAATGAGGAATTAGGAATTGGGAATTGGGAATGGCGTTGTTGCATGAATATTTTTCAATGTTTATAAAGGGTTCAGAGAAATAAAAAATACAAAAAGGTCCATTTTTGAACTTATTTTTACTTTTAATCTGCTGAAACCATTGATAATGCTGTATTTATTCATGCAACAACGCCATTTGAAACTGTGACCTACCCTTTGGTTTTCAACGAATCGTAAACAACTTCTGAAATGAATCCTCCAAAACTGCGCCTTTGTGCCTTTGCGAGCATTTTTTTCACACAAAGGCACAATTAAAAACGTTTTTTTAATTTGAAATTAGTGTCACCAGAGTTTATTGGGTAATTTAACTGCGCCCTTGCGGCTTTGCGAGCATTTCTTTTGTCTGTTGGATTCTAAAGACGATAGGATATGGAAAAATTCGCATGGAAATTCAATACATCATATCCATTATTATAATAACCCAGGTCAGGGAAAACATACCATTGATAATTTAATGAACGTATCAAAGCCATTCGTGAAGACAGTAGAAATTTATTAAATTTCCAGTCTACGTGGCAGGTAGTAGAAAGGTCTATCCAATGACGAGTAGCGTCATTAGTAATTACAAATGCATTATAATAATAATCACTATTGCGTGCAATCCTTTCAAACAGCAACCCCACTTTAGAGAATCCCTTTACCCAACTGATATCAATCATCTGGCTATTGGTACCGGGGCCAATACCTGCTCCCAACACCTGGCCTTCATTTGTGAATCCTTGCCGTACATAAGGATGCGTATACCAGCTACTGGCAGTTTGAATTAGTTCTGCTGTCGGTAATTGCATTTGCGTAAACTCAGAAGAAAATTGGATATAAGCTCTTCCTTTTGTTGCAAATAATTTATTAAATCCGGCAACATAAGCCCTTGGGTAACCAATATCTGTAGCCAAATTTATTAGTGAAGGTGATTTGTCGCTTCTCCCCAATTCCAGATACAATTCAGCATTTTCTTCCGGCATTACATACCTGACAAATAAAGAGCCTAAGGATGCTTTTTGACCATTGCTTTCCGTTTTGGATTGGATAATTCCTTCTAGGGGAAGTATATCTGCAATACCGGAAATGTTAGACTGGTATAAATAAGATGCTTTTGTAAATCCAATAAATAAGCCCTTTACCCATTTAGGTTGCCAGCTAACCACCATACCGGCAATATAACGGGATTCTTCCTGTTTAGGAATATAAAGCAATTGATTATTGGCATTATACCGGTTTCTGTCAGGGGGCAATATTCCGGAAGAAGTTAATGTACCGGCAATAATTTGCCCCTCAAATGAACCAATTTTTGTTTGAATGGGTTTTGTAGAATTAAATGTGGCATGCAAGAACCCTGGTGCATTATTACTCATCACCAATGCATTTGTTGTTCCGGGGCCCCACCAAAGATTTTCAGTAGATACACCAAAAGAAATAGCCCCAGAATTAAAACGAATGCTGGATTGCCCGGGAAGGATTTTTTTGTAAGCCCCGTTTCCAAATTTTTCAGGGATATCAGATTTATTTAACCATTGATAATAGCGCTCCCAAAAAACATCAAAATGTTCATGCGGAAAAGTTTCAAAATCGGGGTTTTGCGCAAAAACCATTTCAGGTTTTATCTGAATAGAGAAGTGGCCGACAGATGCATAAATTCCGCCGGAAACCAATGTTTGCAACCCTCTCGCAGGAATCATTCCGGCATCATTCCGGCCATAAGCATGATGGCTGTTGAATTGCCCGGTTACGGTTAATGGCAAATATTGAATATTGAGGGATGATTTTGTTTTAATTACAGAAATTTTCTCCCAGGGCAACAGAGAATCAATCATTTGATAATTGCTGATAAAACTGCGGTTGGCTAAACTAGATTGAATAGAAAGTTTACCGAGTAACTGGCTCCTTCTGATAAAATCATCCGTCCCGTCTGCTAAAAACGAAGTGGACTGGGCATAGCCGGCAACACTGTAACAAATCAACAATGACTGGTAGAAAATTTTATATATTTTATTTTGCTTCATTATCTCTTTTCTGATTCAAATCAATGATTTTTATTTTTTGTCACAGTTATACCGTTAAAAAATCTGTGTGGCAAAATTTTTCAGCCCGTAAATTTTATCACCATAATCAACCACCTCATAAAAGATATTGTACCGAAATTCTACTATGCAAATTAAACCGATTACTATCTTTTTCCCAGGCATACTGACTGCTATTAATAAACTGAAATTTTCCGGAAAAAACCATATTTCCATATTTGTATTGAGGTAAAATACCAATACTCAGATCAATCCATTTATATTGATGATATTGTGGATCCCTTTCAACACGCTCCAATAGCACTCCCAATTGTTTCCATCCTTTCACCCATGTGGCAGTAGCCGTTTGCACGTTACTACCTAGTCCTGCACCTGCACCTAATATTTGATTTTGATGTGTATAGCCCTGTAATACCTGGCCATGTACATACCAATTACCGGCATCCCGAACTAAATAATCAGGTGTTTGACTTAATTGGGTTAACTCAAAACCAATATCCATATAAGATGCATTGGAAAGGGGAAGAATTGTTTTAACTCCGGCAAGATAAGCAGCAGAGTGAGTAGGAGCCTGTATATAGTCTCTTACATTTTGACCATAATCATTAAACCCATATTCTATATAAAACTCAGTTCTGGATTTTGGCAATACCCAACGCAGAAAGAAAGAAGCTAACTGATCTGTTCTAAGCGTGTCATCCCCTTGCGCATCCTGTTTTTGCAATGGTTTAAAAATAATTGGTAAATATTTACTTAAAAAAGAATTACCTGAAAGTGACATATCTTTTTGGTAAACCTGTATTCCCCTGGTCATGCCCAGAAATAGCCCCGGAACCCATTTAGGATGATAGCTGATTACATAGGCGCTTAAGTATCTTGAATCTTGTGGTAAGGATGCTTTTTTAAGGTTATAGTTTTCATAAGCCCAATTATCATCTGATGTTAGCTTGCCGCCTATCAACTGCCATTCAAAGCTACCAATAGCTGTTTTCCAGGGTTTATTACTTCTAAAGAAACCATGTAAAAATCCGGGAGCATTATTGCTCATCAGCAATGAGCTATGCCTGCCGGGCCCCCACCAAAGGTTTTCGGTAGACATTCCAATAGCGATTGGTCCTGCCGATAAACTAATATTGGATTGTCCTGAGAACAGTTGTTGATATATCCCGCCACTATAACTGCCATAAGCAACATTCGTTTCATAATCCGGATTTGAAGCATACACAAATTCGGGCTTTAATTGAACCGATAAAGGACCGAATGAAGCATATACCCCTGCACTAAACAAAGATTGGTAGCCTTTGGCTGCTATCATAGCCCCATCGTTCCAACCGTAGGGATGATGGCTGTTATATTGTTGAATTAAACTTATTGGAAAAAGATAAAATGCGCTCTTACTTTTTGTAAACTTTTTGGATTGTCCAATAGATCTGGATGTATTGCTATCTACCAACTCATAAATACAGGGATTAGATAGTATCCGATTGGTTTTAAGTGGCCTAACTGTAAAGGAAATAGAAGGATCTAATTTTCCCATCAGTTGCATCACCCTTGCCTTTTCTTCTTCCCATCCCCCCACCACAACCGCCTGCCCCCATACCCCTAAACAAAAAAGCCATCCTGTTAACAATAAAAAAAACGCCTTACTACCTTTCATAAGATAAACATAACTAAAAAACATTAAAACTCGTCATTTCGATCCCGCTTCAGCAGGTGAGAAACCTCATGTTGGTTAACAAACAACTTATTGCAGAGCGGAATGGGGAGTACTCCGTAGTGGGTTGTGTGCAAACAGTCATAAGGTTTCTCACTGCGTTCGAAAGACGTGCAGATTCCTCCTTCGTCGGAACAGCGAATCACCCCCCTTTACCCCTCTCATCCTGAGCGGTTATTAAAATAATATCATTACAAGCTATTGTGTAACTTAACCCTATGCCTATTCCGGTTTTTAATAAGCGAATTTTTTGGGATACCCACTTTGGCAACATTGATTACAATACCAAAGCATTGTTTGTTATTGAACGTGTATTTGAACGTGGCGATGTAGAAGATATTCGGCAATGCCGCCGGTATTATGGAGATGATAAAGTGACTGCTGTATTATTAAATGTAAAATTTCTCCCCGAAAGAAGGCTTCATTTAGCGGCTGCCATAATCAATAAACCTGTTACTCAATTCAGATGCTACACATTGAGACAGTTGAACCCCGAACTTTTACCATACTAAAAAGATTGATGGAGATTCCCGAACTACTACATTTTTCATTAGTTGGGGGAACTGCTTTATCTCTCCGTTACGGTCACCGGACCTCTATAGACATTGATCTTTTCTGTAATAACAAATTTGAATCCGATCCAATTGTAAATGCCCTGATAAAGGAATTTGGCAAAGACTATCATACAGAAAGCAAAAATGC
>JAYTSC010000299.1:0-2755 GCA_043745885.1 Bacteroidota bacterium
TCCGTGACTTCCATAACCTCTTTTCCCTCTATACACCGTTAGCCCCCTGCCCATCTTTTCCATAATCATCTTTCTGATTTCATCACTATGTGCTGAAATAATGGTTACCCCGGTATATTCATCAATTCCATCAACAACAAAATCTATTGTTCTTGAAGCAACGAGATAGGTGATCATTGAATACAATGCGGATTCCATAGATAGAAAATAGGCTGCAGCAGAAAAAACCAAAATATTGATTCCAATGATTACTTCTCCAATGGTAATTCCAAATTTTCTGCTTAAGTAAATAGCTAACACTTCTGTACCATCAAGAACAGAGCCACCTCTTACAGCAAGTCCAACTCCGGCACCCAGGAAAAATCCACCAAAAACTGCGACTAGTAATTCTGTATGGGTAATTTGCGGAAAGTGAATGAATGCAACACTGAGTGATAACCCAAGAATCGCAAAAGCAGTTTTCAAAGCGAAAACCTTTCCTATTACTTTGTATCCTAAAAATACAAACGGAACATTGATTACTAAGATTAAGACAAAGAGCGGTATACCTGAGATATTTGAAACAAGCAAGGAAATACCCGTAACTCCCCCATCAATAAATTTATTGGGTAATAAAAAAGCCTCTAATCCGAAAGTGGCATGTAATATTCCGAGGATAATAAAAATAGCGTCTTTTAATAATCCAATAGAGGTATTTTTTAAAATTCGATATCCTTTAGCAATTTCATATCTAGAAAAATGTTCCCCCTTTTTTTTATGACCTTTTTTAGGTACAAGGATGGTATTTGTGATGAATTTTTTAATAAAGAGGTTCATTGTTATCGTAAAATTTTAATGACAAAAGGGTATATCACAATATTATTTCTCAAAATAAGCTATACTTCCACCTACCCACAACTTATCTTGGTTATATCTTACTCCAATCATTTTTCCTTTACTTAATCTGGCTAAATTATTGGTTGCTATTGGTCGAAGCGCTCCATCCTTCCAAAAGTAAAAAATTCGAATTTCTACTTTTGCAGGTATATCAGGAGTTTGTATTACGGCTGCATATGTAACCTTACGTTGCAATATCCAATTGTGTGGATCTTTTACTTTTTCAATATCGGATTTGGTGACATCGATGACTACTCCTTGTCCGGCAAATGAAAATAAGGGTTTTAATACATAGTTTTCAAGATCGGCAGGTAATTCTTTTATTTCGTTTAAAAATTGGGTCTTCGGCACATAAGGATGGTCAATAAAAGGCAAAGTATATTTACTGATACGGTAAAACCAATTGGGATGTGGCACCCATTCAACCACTAAATCTGCTAACAATAATTTGCCTTTTTCTTGAATCTCAGCAGATTGTTGTTGCAAATCATCAAAAATAATACGGTTGTATATTCTTTTTACTTCTGTCTTTTTCCCTTTGTTCATGTAAAAAAGAGTTCTCCCTTCCTGAATCAATTCAGTTAAACAAACAACGGAAATTCCTACATAATCTGTTGTACAATAAAAATCGATTTTTGTTTTTTGTTTGTTTGGTAAAATCTCAAGTAAAATAACATTTTCGGCAGAATGATTGCCAAGAATCACTTCTTTTAAAAGTTGCTGATACGTTTCGGCTGTAAGTTCATTTAAATAACTAGCATAGTTTTCTGGGATGTCAAAATGTTTACGGGTTATTTCATCATGCCATATTTGATAGGAAAATAATGTTGGAAAGCCTTGCATTTCTATTAATTGCGGCTCTAGTTCGCCCAATTCATTTTCACAAATACCAAAATCAAAAGCTATGAAATGGGTATGTTTATTTTCATTGCGAACATTGACTTCTTCAGGTATTGCATGTGCGCTAAGTGTATTAAAATTAAATTGAGTGATGACATCAACAATACACTCACAAGCAGATAATACTTTTTCTTTAAATGCTTTATCAATAAATACTGGAGTTTCTGCAACACGAAACTCTATGGCATCAGGATGTTTACCATTTAGTTCGGTAAGATATAATTGGTATTTCTCATTAGTAAAAGCATCATTAAAAAGTTTTCTTATTGAAGGAACCATAAATGTTAGTTTGTAGGCTTCCTAAATATAAAAAATCCAATTCATTATTTGACAAGAATTTTGAAAAATATAATTGTAACAAAATTTTTTAGGAAACTTCTACTAAATCTTCAATGGCCATATTTAAAAAATTGGGCAATACATGTCGATAGGTCCACATGATTTTTTCAGGATCTTGCAAATGTTCTACCATACTTTGCCATTTTGCCTTACCATGGTTTTCAATCACGGTTTGTTTTTTATCTTCCCTTTGCAGATACATACTCATACCCGCAGCGTCTGCCTCTGGGTGAAATTGTGTGCCAAGAATTGTTTCATTAAATCGTACCGACATAATCGCTCTTTCATAAGGTACATGCGGTCTATTTTTTTCAATTGCCAAAATTGTAGCCCCCATTTCTCTGAAGCGAAGATGATTGGGTTCAATAACCTGATAATCTCTACTATCCACACTATAAAAAGGGTCCTTTAATCCATCAAAAATGGGCTCTTGTTTACCTTCATCTAGCATATGAATTGGGAAAACACCAAAAGCAGTCGATTTACGTTTGCAAACTTTTCCCAAACCATAATACCTGCATGCCAATTGAAAACTATGACAAATTAAAAAAACATGCTTTTTTGGGTAAGTCTCAGACTGCTTATTCCAGTTTTCAATGGATTGAAGCCATCCAAAATATTTATTTTCCCAAACACTATT
>JAYTSC010000300.1:0-5495 GCA_043745885.1 Bacteroidota bacterium
GGTAACCTACGACCCAGCAAAGCGGATGAAGTGCTTACTCAAAAAATAAAACAAGCTGCTATGCTCCTAGACATACAATTAATGGACCACATTATAGTAAGCAGGGAGGGGTATTTTAGTTTTGCGGATGAAGGTATGCTGTAACGGTTTGTGGTTTGTAGTCTGTGGTCTGTAGTTGTTGATAGTTATCTTTTAAAAAAAATTAAGGACAACAGACCACAGACTACAAACCACAGACTACAAACCACAAACCACAAACCACAGACCACAGACTACAAACCGCTCCTACGCTTGCGCCGTAGGCCCTCCAAAATTCATCGGGATTTCAATATTTTCTAGGTCTTTTATGGTACCATTAGCCACTTCAAAGCGGCCGATATTTTCTTCCAGGGCTTTCATGAAGCGTTTGGCATGCATGGGGGTAAAAATGATTCTGGATTTTACTTTGCTCTTGGGGGTTCCGGGCATTACGTTTACAAAGTCGATTACAAATTCTGCATTGCTATGAGTAATAATAGCCAGGTTAGCATAACTCCCTTCAGAAACTTCTTCACTGATTTCGATATTTAATTGGGTGGGTTGTTGTTCCATATTTTTCATTTGAAGGGTAAAGGTATTAAAAGCTTTCTTGTAATTACCCATCACCTTTACTAATTCTAAACGAAATAAAATACCCTTTCGTTTAGCTTATTCAAAATGAATCTGGGTACTGTTGTATAATAAAGTAGGCCGACAAACATGTCAGCCTACTTTACAATATTTAAATAGTATTAGGAAATACCGAATTAATCAATATCCCAGAATATTTTTGTTTTCAAAGGATCAATGGTTCCCTGTGCAGTTACATTGGCACCATTAGAACCCAGTTCAGAACCCGGATAATATAAACGTAATGGTCTTTCTACTCCCAGATAATTCTTGGATTGTGGAGTAAGCGGGTAATTGCTCTTACGATATTCTGTCCAGGCTTCTAATCCTGAAAAGTAACCAAGAGCTACCCATTTTTGGTAAGCGATGGCATTCAGTTTATTGGTAGAGGCAACAAAATCAGCATTATTTATTCCACTATTTAATAACGCTAACGCATCGCCAACATTGGCACCTGATGCACGGAAAGACTCCGTTACACCCGCTGCATAATAAGAAGCAGCCGTACCTGCAAGGGTAACACCCGAAAAACGTTGCTTGGCCTCAGCCAATGAGAATTGTACCTCTGCAGCAGTCATCAAAACAAACGGTTTGCCAAATTGTCCTTTAATTAATAGTATAGGTCCCACAGCAGAAGTAGCCCCCGGAAGGTAACCTGCACTTGAACCAAAAGGAGTTCCTATATAGTTAGCAGCAATCTCAGGCTTATTACTAACACCGGGATTTGCTCCATTTTCATTTCCGGGCGCATAGCAAAAACGCTTTAATCGGAATGTATCATTCATAGCAACCAATGTGTTAAGTGCAAATTCAGTGATTCTAGGAAAGTTATTGTTTGACCTTCTGGCACCATTTGCATCATAACCCCAAGCATCATATATAGGATTGATTTGACCGGCTGATGCTACATAGCCCGGGTTAACACCCACCTCTGTAGTAATATAACCGGAACCTTCTGAGACAATTTTATTTATTTCTGTGGTAATGTATGCATCACGACCAGTAATACGTGATTGGTGCATCAGGATGCGCAATTTTAATGAATTGGCAAACTTAACCCAGTTAGTTATGTTTCCTTTGAAAACAATATCAGCAGATGCATAAGCACTTGCAAAAGGATTGGCTTTTAGGTCAACAATGGCATTATCCAATAAAGTGATAAGACTTTCATAAACTGCTTTCTGGTCATCAAATTTCGGAGCCAGGTTAGCTACATTTTTTAATGCCTCAGTATATGGGATATTTCCATATACATCAACCAGTTTTTGATAGTTATATGCCATCAAAACTTTAGCCGGCCCCTTCAGAAAATTCTGGTTATAATTAGCCGCATTGTCAAGTACAAACTGATAATCCTGAAGGTTATCATACGTATTGTCCCAAAAGTTAAAATCAAGATTGGTAAAATTGTACTGAAACAAGGAAGTACTGATAATATAACCATTGGATTGTGTCCAATGACCTGACCAATACATACCGGTTTCATTAGGGCCAAGCATATTATTGGCCGTTACATTCATGGCATTTGTAATAACAAAAGCAGGGGTTGCTGTTGGCAAAGAGTTAGGATTGGTATTAACATCCAGGAAGTCTTTTTTACAACTGGTACCAACCATCACTGTAATTGCGACGAGATATAAATATTTTAGTTTCATAACTATTTTTTTTAATGGTGGTTGATTAGAATACAAGATTTACGTTAAAACCAAACTGACGTACTGGCGGTGTTTGTCGTGTATTGTTGATGCCAATACCATTACCATCTGTAAAACTAAATTCAGGATCGGTATAAAAATTTGATTTATCAACAACGGTAAATAGGTTTCTTCCATAAACACCTATGGATGCAGCAGAGAAAATTTTTGTCTTTTTAACTTCAGCCACAGGCACACTATAAGACAAATTAATATCTCTCATTTTAATGAACCAATTGGGTGTAACAAAATTTTCCTTTACTTGGCGATAGTTATTTACCCAAAGCGCATATTCAGGTTCGCGCACCTTAACTGTGGTATTTGCAATTTCTTTACCTGTTCCATCTAAGTAGTAAGAATTAGGAAAAATTTGATCGCCTCTGTTTTCTGTCCATTTGCCGGAGCCGGTAAATGTCATTTGAGCACCCAAATCGCTATACATTACCCCACCACCTCTGTATTCAAAATTAAATGCAAACCGGAAATTACCATAAGTCAGCCCGGAACCTAAGCCAACCATATGATTAGCCAAAGTGCTTCCACGTTGTGTTAGAGCGGTATTTTGTGAAGGATAGCCGGTTGTAGCACTAACCCTTCTCATACCTGAACCATCGGTTGCATAGAAGTAACCATTTGTTTTTAGAATAGGAAAAGGCTCACCCACTTTCACGTTGGTAGTTGCATAAGAATACCCTCCATAAGCAAATTCATCAATACCGGGATATAAACTAACCACTTTATTATTGTTGAAAGAATACCTCACACTCATATCCCATTTAATTTTATGATCCCGTATAATATTCACTTTTAAATCTGCTTCATAGCCCCAGTTTTTAACTTCCCCAACGTTAATTAAGAGGTTAGAGAAACCGGTTGAATTTGGAATCTTTACAGTAAGTACCTGTCCCACCGAACTCTGGGTATAAGCCGTTACATCTAGATTTACACGGTTATTAAATAAGCTTAACTCGGCACCTGCTTCATAAGAAGTAACAAATTCAGGTTTTAGGTTTGCATCTGGTAACGTATTCCCTACTGTTAAACCCACTGTATTTCCATAAGGGAAGTTTGGTCCTCCTGAATAATTTAGGTCAAGACCATATAACGGAATATTATCATTACCATTCAAATTATAAGAAGCACGTAACTTGGCATAATTCAATACTCTGCCTTTTAAAGAAGGAACTGCATCTGTTAGAATAAAAGATAAGGCACCACCATAATATAAGTAAGAATACTGATCTGTTGATCGGGTAGATTTGTAGAATCTGGAAGTTGCATCATAACGACCGGTAAGTTCCAAAGTCAGGTAATCCATCTTTTTCAAATTGGTAGCAAAAGAAGCATAATATCCATACTTACGTTCTGTTGTATTAGATTCTCCACCAAACAAATTACCTTGTCTGTTTGAAACGTTATAAACATCAGGAACGACAATAGAACTGGATCCTATTGAAATACTCTTTGTAGTACGTTGGTATAAGCTATAACCCAACATCAATTTATTTTGAAAAGCACCGAGGTCCTTATTAAAATGAAGTTGGAATTCATTATTGATCACATTCTCTGTACCGGAATAATCATTAACACCCCCTACAATGTCAGAAATGGCTCTGTAGATACCCAGATCGTCATCAGCATGGTCGTATGGTTTGGGTATATAAGCACTTTTCTTTGCCCAGTCTGAATATTGGAATTTTTCAGTTGTGTTTTTTCCAATCCTAGAGTTGTTCATAATTCCAATGCGCTCTGTTATGGTTAACCATTTAAAAGCTTTGTAGGATAATTCTGCGTTTCCTTGCAGATTTGCGTCTTTATAATTATTTCTGTTAATATCTTTGTTGAAATATGGGTTATTATAATAATCATTGTAATACCCATTTGGATTACCAAATTTATTGGTGCGCCAATCTCTCATAGTATTGATATCAACCCATGAAGCAGTATTAATAATATCGTTGTAAAAATCAGAAGAGGTTCTGTCATATTTAACCTGCGTATAACTAATGTTATAACTGGTAGATAATTTGCCATATTCTTTGGTGGCTTTTACACGAACACCGGTTCTGTCACTATTATCTCCCGGTACAATACCGTTTATTTTTTGGTTTTCAAGAGACATGTAAAAAGTGGAATTTTCATCGCCACCTTGAAAACTTACTTGGTTATTAATAGAAAGTCCCATATCAAAACTCTTTCTACGAATATTATTTACATCAGAATAAGGTATAATTAATTTACTTCCATCTTCTAAAACACGACCGGCAATACGTTGAGAGCCATCATAAGGATCTCCATATTGTTGGTTCTCATAAGAGCGCCAGTTTTCTTTGGCACGATTTGCTGCACTTAGATCATAACCCGGATCTCCAAAATTTAATGGATAGTATTGTGAACCTGATCCAAATTTATTTTGGAAAGCAGGAAGAAAGCTGATTTGATCAAAATTGGTTGCATTTGAATAAGACACTTTCAATTTGCCTTTGGCACCTAATTTAGTGGTAATTACCAAAGCCCCATTAATTCCGGCAGAACCATAAAGGGCAGCCGCCTGTCCACCTTTAAGAATGGTAACGTTGTCAACATCATTCGGATTAATAAGTGCTAAAGTGGTAGAGGTAGTTTGCATACCATCTATCACCACTAATGCTTCGTTATTACCGGTAAGAGAACGGTAACCACGCAGAATTACTTTTACTGAAGGATCTACACTGTTATTAACCGAATAAATTGCCAAACCGGAAACTTTACCCGCAAGGGCCTGGGTTAATTGTGGTGCATTACCAACTCTCAATTCTTCAGTAGATACTTTGGCATAAGCATAACCGATTTCTTTTGTTTTTTTCCTGATACCCTGTGCAGTAACCACCACATTTTCCAGTTCATTAACTATTTTGGATAATGACAAATTAATCACGGAGGATTTTCCAACCTTTTGTTCATAACTAGCAAATCCTACTGCAGAAAAAACCAAAGTTGCGTTTTCAGCAGCATTAATTTTAAAAGAGCCATTCGCATCACCTATAGCGGTAGTGTTACTGCCCTTTACCTTAACCGAAACCGATGGAACTGCCGCTCCTTGATCGTCTTTAACGGTACCCGTTATCGGACGTACCTGAGCGTTGACTGCCATTGAAAAACATAGCAAAGCCA
>JAYTSC010000301.1:0-4156 GCA_043745885.1 Bacteroidota bacterium
GGGGTAGTGGCATTATAATCTAAATAAACCGGGTTCTGCAAACTGCTTTATTTTATTGCAAATATACGCTTCAGCGTTTAAATTGCGGATAAATAGGTACGAAATCAAATTATTATGCTTCAAAAAATTGATCATATCGGTATCGCAGTCAAAGATTTGAATGCAGCTATTAAACTTTATGAACAGCTTCTGGGTGTTGCCTGTTTTAAAATTGAAACTGTATCTACAGAAAAAGTGGTGACAGCGTTCTTTCAACTTGATGGTCTTAAAATTGAACTGATTGCAGCATCTGAACAGGGAAGCACGATTTCAAACTTTATTGATAAGCGGGGTGAAGGTCTGCACCATATTGCTTTTCAGGTGGCTGATATTAAACTCGAGTCAGACAGACTCAGGGCTGATGAATTTCATCTGATTTATGACGAGGCAAAATTTGGAGCAGATAATAAGCTGATCAATTTCATCAAACCCTCGCTCACGGGTAAAGTGCTTGTAGAATTATGTACTGATAAAGAATAGATCATCCAAGAAAGTTAGGAAACCCCGGTAGATCTGGAAACCGCAAAAAAGGTTTGAACTGGTCATTGAACTATTAATATGAAGTAGTCTTAAATTACCGAAAAGGCAGTAGCTTCTCACCTATATACGGGAAAAGTAACCAAGATTTTGTCGTGTACTAGATCCCTTTTCATAAATTGTCTATGTTGTTTCCCTCTTTTTTTACATGAACATGTATTAAAAGTAAATTTATGGGTGATTTAACTATCATTTTTTGTCCTGATCAAATGTTATTTATTCACCCATCCGATAGAGGGCTAATAAAGCGAACCTTTGACTTTGATTTCCCGTTAAAGATTTTTTACTTCTCCTTGAGAATTAATAATTATGGAACCGAGCATTCAAAAGTTTTTCAACACCATTGCCTATGGTTATGGCGTCACTGACACTTTTGGCGAAATTAAATACTCGAATGCCTTTTTGATGGAGATGCTTCAATTTGAATCATTTGAGGATCTTGAAAACAGAAGTATTTATGAGTTTATTTCCAGTTGTGACGCAAGCGACATTCGCAATCAAATTGGTGGCATGCTTCGGGCTGAAGAATTCATTGAAGAAATTTGTATAAATATTATCAGGAAAGATAATTCCCAAATTCCGGTGCTTCTAAAAGCCGCTCTAATTACCAATCCTGTAATTCAAGCAGATACTATTTCCTATTCCTTTTTTTATATCCCAAAGCATAAAGAATATGAAAGGAAACTTTTACAAAAGCATCAAACTCAAAAGAAGCAAATTTTTGAACTATCGTGGCTCAATAGGTCTATTATTGAAAATGAATCATTCTGTATAGTTAAAACGGATATTGAAGGTAATTATACCTATATGAACCCTTATATGTGCAAACTTTTGGGAGTTCAGGCTTTAGATTATATAGGAAAACATTCTTTCAGTCTTGTTATTCCTGAGGATCACGCATTGTGTTTAGAAACCGTTAAAAAATGTATTGCAGACCCTTCCCAGATTCAACGCGTTGTACTGCGCAAACCTTCACCACATGGTATCATTTATAACCATTGGGAGTTTTCCTTGGTCTGTGATGATTACGGAAATTTCTCAGAGTTTTTATGCGTGGGTCACGACATAACACCGATAATTAAAAAGCAAGAGTCATTAGAAAGGCTTTTAGTATTAATGGAGGAACAAAATAAGAAGCTTCAGAATTTTACCTATATAATTTCTCATAATATTCGCTCTCATGTAGCCAATTTGGATGGCGTACTTAGTGTCATAGATCCATCTGATAGTGCAGACGCCATATTAGGCTTCGGCCATTTGAAAACCAGTATTGCATCACTTGATGAAACAATTCACCACCTGAATGCTATTATTGTTATTCAGTCAACAACAAATCTTCCTGTATCTAAAGTTCTGATTAGAAAGGAAATTGGGAGAGTGTTAAAGTTGGTTGAAAATCCAAAAAAGACCCCCCCTGTAAGGTTCTTAGTACCTATAGACGATAGTGAAGTTTTGGTTACCAATCCTGCCTACCTTGAAAGTATGTTATATAATTTAATGAGTAATGCAGTAAAATATTGTTCGCCTCTACGGGAAGCTATAATTGAGATTAAACTAATATCAGAAAATGGCTTTAAAGTACTTTCGATTAGAGATAATGGATTAGGAATAGATTTACTTCAGCACAAAGAATCAATTTTCGGAATGTACAAAACCTTTCATGGCAACAATGATTCACGAGGCTTAGGCCTTTTTATTGTTAAAAACCAAATTGAGTCGTTGAAAGGAAAGGTGGAAGTAGAAAGCCTTATAGGTACAGGAAGCACATTCAAGCTGTTTTTTCCAATTAAAGACACTTTTAGACTCAAAAAAATAATTTAGTAGATTTAGGTGTACTTCTTTTTTGTCAAAAAAATATTTCCAAGTACGATTTGTAAATTTTTATACTGACCCTTTCTTCCAAATGTTGTAAATAGAGTAAAATTAAAATTCTGTAAATCCAAAACAGAGATTGTTTTTAATGGGTAGATAATTTGGTTAATGTCATAAATCCATGTATCAGAAAGCGATAATGAATATTTAGTTAATGCAAAGCGGGTTGATAAAAACTATGTCAAGTAGGAGCATCACTTCAAGATAATTTCATATTACGACCCTAAACACAAATTTAATGGAGGCTGAATTGCTTTATCATTTTGATATTACAATTATATTTGTATTTTTGCACCTCTTAAAAGTAAAATAATGAAGGCTGAAATACACCCAAAGAACTACAGGTTAGTTGTTTTTAAAGATACTTCCATTGATTATTCATTTATCACGAAATCAACTGTCGATACTAAAGACAAGGTTTTATGGGAAGATGGTAAAGAATACCCACTTGTAAAACTCGAAATTTCAGATCGATCTCATCCTTTTTACACAGGTAAGATTAAGATGGTAGATACAGCTGGTCGTATTGATAAATTCAATAGCCGTTATGCCAAGAAAGAGGTGAAGCAAGAAGTTAAACCAGAAGTTACCGAAAAAGCAAAATAAGCTGGGCTACATGTCTGGTTTATGACTTACTAATATATTTGTTCAGGTTAACTCTGTTATAAAAGTCCTTCGGTCAACCGAAGGACTTTTCTATTTTTACACTATGAACATTATTTTGTTTGACGATTACAGCCGTGCTGATTTGTTTCCTCTTACCTTGACCAGGCCAGTAGGAGCATTAAGGATTGGTATGTTAACAATTGCTGAAAAATGGGCACTTATCAGCGGCTTGCCTGTTTCTTACCATACCGAAGAATACTTGTTGCCAAAATTTCCAATGCAACTGGCTGATGATAATATCCTGATCAATGGTAAGGTTTTACCTGATATGCAGCTCTGGGCTTCTATTCAGGCTTTGGTAAAAGATGAAGCTCTTGGCTACAATAATGATTTGCTGGCAGTTCGTCTAGACAGAGAATCACTTGAATCAGGATCTGTATTTATTCAGCAGGCCACAAAAACCCCTTATTTTGAAAGCGAGCCCATTTTTGTACTACATGTTGAAGATCTTATCAAACATAATGCCCATGCCCTGTTGGCCGATTTTAAACTGATTATTGCCGGCAGACAGTCTGATACGCTGTCAATCGATAATCATGTCATCGGCGATAATTTATTTGTTGAGCCAGGAGCAAAATGTACAATGGCAACAATAAATACCAGCACAGGGCCCGTTTATATTGGCAGAGATACAGAAATAATGGAAGGAAGCCATATTCGCGGGCCCTTTGCACTTATGAATAATAGTACCGTAAAAATGGGTTCAAAAATTTACGGTGCTACTACCATTGGGCCATATTGTACTGTTGGTGGAGAAATTAAAAATTCTGTTTTAAGTGGTTATTCAAATAAAGGCCATGAGGGCTATCTGGGTGATTCTGTACTGGGAGAATGGTGTAATCTTGGTGCTGACACGAATAATTCCAATATGAAGAATACCTATATGCCTGTTTCTATCTATAATTACCGCCTTAAAGAGCGTAGGGCAACTGGAATGCAATTTCTGGGGATGGTAATGGGTGATCATTCTAAAAGCGGAATTAATGCTACCTTCAACACCGGTACGGTGATTGGTACAGGGGTTAATTTTTTTGGAACCTCA
>JAYTSC010000302.1:0-2855 GCA_043745885.1 Bacteroidota bacterium
CCAAAAGCTAAAAGCATAAAGCTAAAAGCAGCAGGAAAGTAAACAAAATTTGCTTTCTGCTTTTGGCTTTATGTTTTGCGTTTTCAGGCTTTCAGTTTAAATTTCTTCTTAATTAAGGCTACTTGTGTTTTAAAGGTTTTAAGTTCCTCTATTTGTTGGTTAATGAAACTATTTTCTTCTAATTTTCCCGTTATTTCATTCATTTCTCCCATACTCTCGTATACCATTTTACGGTATGGATTGGTATAGTCTTTCGATCTGGAATCGTGAATACCCTTTGTCATCCATTCTTTAGTAGTAACAACTGAATTGAGCAGACTAACTAATTGGTTAGTATTCATTTTTTTTAAGTTGATACCGGTGATTTCATATAAGGACGCTAAAGCATGTTGCAGCCTTTGCATTGAGTAAATTTTGCCTTGTTCAAAATAATAATTATGTACAGCATCCCATGATTTTAGTTTGCCAGTACAAATTTTTTCTTTTAACATACTAACCTCTTTCACCGGAATTAACTGCCCCCCAATATTTTGCCATTGGTTACGAATTGGTTTGGCAGGCAAAGCCGAGGTTAATTCTTCTAAGTTTTTGAAAGTATTTACTTCAATAAAATTCAATAATTGGTTGATGCCATAATAAATAATCAAATCTTCAAATATTTTATATGCAGGGAGCACTTTTATCAGTAGTACTTTCCGTTTACTGTTTTCAAAAGAATCAGCAATAATCTCCAGTTCATTTACAATTTTATCCCCACTTTTTAATAGTTGTTTGCCGGCAGTCTGATGATTTGTGAAAGGTTTTCTGGCAGCTCCGGATTTTGAATATGCTTCACCGGTTAGTTTTTCCATTATCTCCATGGAATTGAACATTTCATTGATGGTGTCAGGGGCTAAATAATCGTATTCGATATGCTGAATTTTTTCAATACGTTTATCTCTATCAACGTATTTCCATGAATTACGTGAAAGGGCATAGAGGTTGTATAAAAACCAGTACCCCGGCATGATGGTAAGTTGATTAAGGCTTACATCATTGCTTATCAAACAAAACGGAATAGGGATATTCAATTCTGACGGATAATCACCTTTGGCAATCATAGTAAAGCCGGCAAATTGAGAATTGTGTTTTAGGCTCACGCATAACCCGGGCCAAAATCCACGACCCATAATAATTTCTCCATCAGCCGCTCTGCTATTGTGGTTTGAACCTATGGTAGCCCCGGCTGCAATATTACTTTGCCCCATTACCAATGCTGCACATAAAAATGAATTATTGTGGTGTTGCTCATGTGCCGGAAAAATCAATGAATTCAAAACTTCGCAACAAGATATCGTTGCATTACTTCCTAAATAAGAATTAATTAGTCGAGCACCATATTTTAACTGGGAATGTGATGCCATAATGAAACGAACGGCTTTCACACCATAAAACATGCGGCAACCAAAACCTACGATGCCATTAACCACTTCGCAACCTTCGCCAATTTGTGTACGTCCTTCAGCGCCGGAGTTTATTGTTAAATTTTTAAGTTTATTGGCCCCTTTAAAATACGCATCAGAACCTACCCAAACGTCTTTGATAATTTTACAGTTTTTGATAACGGTTCTATCGCCAATTTTCCCATAATAACCTCGTCGGTTATCAAATTTTGATTCTGTAAACAATTTAAATTTTTCCATTAGGGTTTTATCATTCCTGTATTTACTCCATAAAAAAGCATCCCCGGCAAGCATACCATTAAAAGGCATTACTTTTCGTCCTGTATTTTCATTACAAAGTTCAACCCAAATGCGAACATCTTCTGCTTCCCCTTCTTTAAGAATTCCATTCCCGAATTTGGCATGATTGGTAGTAACCATTTCATTCACATTGGTAATAATTGCCTCGCTACCGATAATATAGTGTGATAAGTAACTAACATTATTAATTACTACATTATCGCCAAAATCGCAGCTAATGATGGTGGAATTGTATAAGCCTACGGGTGTTTTCAGGTCGCTGAATCCCAGGCAAAAGGGTTCTAATTTTCCTATTCTGACAAGACCATAAAATTTACAATTTTTAACTAGTTCCGGGTTAAAGGCATCGGAAACAAGTATTTTATTCCAATCGTCGCTGGTATTACCATTTCTAACCAACATTTCTATTTCATAAGCAGTTAATATACGATAATGAATTCCATTTTTAATCTGCATATCACGCAAATAAAATTCGTCTTTCCCTTTGGGGATATACTGCTCTTTGATAAAATGGTAACCTAATTTATCTAGTGGGGTTTTGGTTATGATATTTTGGAGCATAATTATTTTGTAGGCTGGTTTATTTGATAGTAATTATTGCCACAGTAAACACAGAATAATTTTGGATACTAAAATTATTAATTTAAAAACTAACTAACTGTATAAAATTAATTTTCATTCTACCGTTACACTTTTTGCCAAGTTACGAGGTTTATCAACATCCAATCCTTTGGCTAAACCAACATAATAACTGAGTAACTGCAAAGGTATGGCACTTAATAATGGGGCAATGGCTTCATCGGCATCAGGTACCAGCATGGTATCATCTGCCATCCCCGGAATAATTTCATCACCAATCGTTGCCACCGCAATCACCATGCCTTTTCTGGCTTTTATTTCTTGCACATTGGAAACAATTTTTTGATAATAGGAGTCTTTGGTTGCCACAAATACAACGGGTAATTTTTCATCAACTAATGCGATTGGGCCATGCTTCATTTCGGCAGCAGGGTAACCTTCAGCATGTATGTAAGATATCTCTTTTAGTTTAAGTGCACCTTCCAATGCAATAGGGAAATTGTAACCTCTTCCCAGAAATAAAAAGTCGGTAGC
>JAYTSC010000303.1:0-3795 GCA_043745885.1 Bacteroidota bacterium
CTTTTACTGGATATAGTGCTCTTTGTTTGGCAGAAGGCTTACAACCAGCGGGAGAATTGCATACGATTGAATTAAGAGAAGCCGATGCAGCCACAGCCAGAGAAAATTTTAGCAAATCAGATAGGAATAACCAAATACATTTGCACATTGGGAATGCCTTAGAAATTATTCCGAACTTAGATAAAAGTTGGGATCTGGTATTTATTGATGCTGATAAAACTGCTTATATCGACTATTATGAGTTAGTTGTTCCCCGGTTAGCAGCCGGTGGAATTATTTTGGCAGATAATGTTTTGTTTCATGGTGAAGTATTACAGACACCGGTTATTAGTAAAAATGCAAAAGCCATTCAGGCTTTTAATGAGCATGTAATGAAAGATGAACGCACAGAACAAGTAATGGTAACCATCAGAGACGGGGTACTGATGATTAAAAAGAAAGCCTAATGAAAAAAATAATTGTATTCTTTTCCCTTTTCCTGAGTATTGCCGCCCTATCGCAACGTAATGTTGCGGAAAAATATATCAATACTTACAAAGACCTTGCTATGGCTGAGATGCAACGAACAGGTGTTCCTGCTTCTATCAAATTGGCACAGGGCATTTTGGAATCACAATCAGGTGAAAGCAATTTGGCTAAAACATCAAACAATCATTTTGGCATCAAATGTAAAACTGAATGGACTGGCCCTAAAACCTACCATGATGATGATGAAAAAGGTGAATGTTTTCGGGTATATCCAACCGTTGAAGACTCCTATAAGGATCATTCAGATTTTTTAAGAAATCGACCAAACTATGCCGCTCTTTTTACTTTAGATCCCAACGATTATGAAGGATGGGCATATGGATTGAAAAAAGCAGGCTATGCAACTAGTAGTACCTATCCGCAGAAATTATTAAAAGTTATTGCCGATTATAATCTACAGCAGTACAGCTTGGCTGTCAATACCCGAAGTAAAATAAGCACTCCGCAAAACAACAAAATCGATGAGGTGCTCATTTCAAAACCTGTTTCTACAAATCTTCCGTTCAGTAAAACAGAATTGGAAAATGAAAGTAGGGTTGTAAAAGCAGTAGAAGTATCCAAAACAATTGAAGCCAAAACGATAAAGAATGTAAATTATCCAACCGGTATATTTTCAATCAACCAAACAAAAGTCATCTATGCCTTTGAAGGCACCTCACTATTGTTATTAGCCAACCAATATGATTTAGCATTGGGCAGATTAATAGAATTTAATGAATTACCGAAAATGGATGTATTGGATAAGGACCGATTGGTTTTTATTGAAAGAAAATTGAAAAAAGGATCTGTTGATTTTCATTTGGTGAATGAGGGTGAAACCATTCATGATATTTGTCAAATGGAGGGAATTCGATTAGAAAACTTGTTGGAATACAATCATTTTTCTAAAACAACCACAATTGTTTCGGGTGATAAAATATATTTACATCTCATTTCAACCAATGCAACACAACCTATTAAATCACCCAAACAGTTAACATATTTTAAAAGGAATTAATATCATTACAAAATGTTTAAACTAACTGTACACGATAAAACATTTGTACCATTTATACCTGAAGCGTTGATACTTGAGAAAGTAAAAGAATTGGCTGCAAGGTTAACTGATGATTATAAGGGTAAGAAACCATTATTCATATCCATACTCAATGGTTCTTTTATGTTCTCTTCTGATC
This sequence comes from Bacteroidota bacterium, assembly GCA_043745885.1. Lineage (GTDB taxonomy): Bacteria > Bacteroidota > Bacteroidia > Chitinophagales > Chitinophagaceae > Sediminibacterium. The sequence goes on from JAYTSC010000303.1 coordinate 1,704, forward strand.
TTTTTAAAGAATTAGCCATAGAAGCAGAAATTTGTTTTATTAAACTAGCCTCCTATAAAGGCACTAAATCTAGTGGACAAGTGGTAACTGCCATAGGTCTGGATATAGACATCACGGGTCGTCATGTAGTAATTTTAGAAGATATTATTGATACCGGCAAAACGATGAATGAATTTTTGCCTCAATTACGTAACCAGCAACCCCTTTCGTTAAAAATAGCCGTGCTCCTTCATAAGCCGGAGGCAACCATTTTTCCGGTTAACATAAATTATTGTTGTTTCAGTGTTCCCAATAAATTTTTATTGGGTTATGGATTGGATTATGATGGACTGGGAAGAAATATTCGCGAATTATATCAGCTCGAAGAAGCATAAATTTGTGTCAAATATTCGGCTCTCACTAATATTTACTGACTTTCTTCGTTAAATTAGTATTCATTGGCTATCTAGTCATTGGAAAAAGATAATTATTACCGCAGAAAAAGCTGTGCCTTCTGTGGCAATATTAGTTTTAGGTTCCTCAGTCTTTTCTTGATTTGGATAAATATCTTTAAACAAATGAAACTAATCGTTTGGCTTTTTCTTTTGTGCACCACTTCCACTTTCACCTACAGCCAGTATTATTTGCGTGGTGAAATTAAAAATGATCGGGGTCGTTTATTGGAAGGTGTAAAAATAAAATTAAACTCCAAAGGGGCTTTCCCTTTTTATAGTGGCAATACCGGAACCTTTGGAATATCAATGTCGCTAACAACAGATACCATTACTTTAAGTTTGGATGGTTATGAAACGATCAGAAAAGAAATTGATACAAGAAAATTTCAGAATTTTTTATTGAAGATGCTTCCCATCACTGCCCATTTGTATAAGAGAAAATTAACTTCGGTAACTACCAATCTAAAAGCTGGATCGGTTAATTTTTTGGCAACGATGGGTGAGAGTTATCGTAGTCTTTCAGAAAATGTTTTTGTGAATACAGATAAATATCCCGAAACAGGATTTGCCTTGAATGTTGACAAAGCTTCTTACAGTAATATCCGTAGATTTTTAAACAATGAAATGTTCGTTCCTATCGATGCCATACGAATTGAGGAAATGTTAAATTATTTTAATTTTTCCAAATTGGCTGATAGTAGCGGAAATACAAAATTTAATTGTCAATCAAAAATCACAACCTGCCCTTGGAATAAAGAAAACAAGCTCTTGTTTCTACATATCGCTGCACCCAAAATAAATCTGGATAGCATCCTTCCATCTAACCTTGTTTTTTTAATTGATATTTCCGGATCCATGGAGAAACCCAATCGTTTACCCTTATTGCAAAACGCTTTTAAATTATTGGTTGCTAACCTGCGTGAGAAAGATACGATTACGATAATTACCTACGGTGGTGGTGTGGGTATTGACTTAGCACCTACCAGTGGAAAATATAAAAAGAAAATAAATGACACAATCGATTCTTTGACTGCTGCTGGTGATACGCCAGGAGAAGGTGCTATCCGTATTGCCTATGAACAAGCGAAAAAATCTTTTATCAAAAAAGGAAATAACCGGGTAATCTTAGCTACTGATGGAGACTTTAATATCGGTCAAACTACTGAAAGAGAATTGGAAGAGATGATTATTAATTATAAACAAACCGGTATCTATCTCACCTGTTTGGGTGTAGGAATGGGGAATTACAAAGACAGTAAACTAGAAGTCTTAGCCAAAAAAGGAAATGGAAATTTCGCCTATCTAGACAATTTAGAAGAAGCCCAAAAAGTATTGGTGAAAGAATTTACACAGACACTCTATTCCGTTGCAGACAACGCCTATTTAAAAATTCATTTTCTACCAAATACAAGTAAAGAATACCGCTTAATTGGATTTGACAATAAAAAAAATGATGGGGAAGATAGTACTGCTGAATTGGAAGGTGGTGAAGTAGGAAGTGGACATACACTCATGGCAATTTTTGAAATCATCCCTTTAAAAAATGATTCAGCAACCTTTCTAACTGCTTTGGCCAATGTTACTATTCAATATAAATTGCCCGGCATGGATAGTACTATCATACAACGATATACGGTTCTAAATGAGCTATCTAAGCT
>JAYTSC010000304.1:0-2912 GCA_043745885.1 Bacteroidota bacterium
GCGGCACGGGCTAGCAAGATTGAAATGTCATTTACAGAAAATTTGACCTACAGTCTTGGCTTCGGTTTGTTTTTTGCACTTACCTGTATAGTCACAGTATTAGTGATAATAAAAATCTTCAGAAGAAAAGTGATAACCGGGGTACGAATTTTTCTAGTTGTTTACTTTCTGATGGTAGTAACTTCATTTTTTTCAAAACCCGCTCTCGCAAACGTTTTATTAACGATATCACAGTTGCTGATCTCCTTGCTTTGCATTTACTATATTATCACTTCCTGGAAAAAGCTTAAAGGGGCTCAATGGTCAATAGTATCCGGTTTGGTACTATTCCTTCTATTTGCAATTATTTTTCTTATTCTGTTTTCCATTAATCAAAATCAAACCCTCAGCCTTTTTTATTTAATTATAACCGGATATTCTCTGTCCTTCCCCTTATCATTACTAATCTATGTTTCAATGCGTTTTAAAGAAATTATACAGGATGTAAGACAAAATGCCGCGCAAATAGTCAAACTATCGGGAGAAAAAGAGCAGGAGGCTCTAAATCAACAAAATGCTTTACAAGAGGAAGTAAAAAGGCAAACTGCAGAAATTAGAAATACATTCGATAATCTAAAATCTACCCAAACCCAACTTATCCAATCAGAAAAAATGGCAAGCCTCGGTGAGCTTACAGCAGGCATTGCGCATGAAATACAAAACCCATTAAACTTTGTAAATAATTTTAGTGAAGTAAGCAATGAGCTGATTGATGAAATGAAAGAAGAATTAAAGAAAGGAAATTATGATGATGCAAATGAAATTGCTGATAATGTAAAACAAAATTTAGAAAAAATAACCCACCACGGTAAACGTGCCGATGCCATTGTAAAAGGCATGTTGCAGCATTCAAGAACCAGCAGCGGCGTGAAAGAACCAATAGACATAAATGTATTGTGTGATGAATATTTTAGATTGAGTTATCATGGGTTGCGAGCAAAAGACAAAAGCTTTAATGCCACCATAAAAACCGATTTTGATACTTCTCTTGAAAAAATAACTATCATCCCACAGGATATTGGAAGGGTGATTTTGAATTTACTCAACAATTCATTTTATGCTGTGGCTGAAAAGAAGAAACAACAGCCGGATGGATACGAGCCAACGGTTTCAATAATTACAAAAAAAGTGGGTAACAATGTGGAGATTAGTGTAAGTGATAACGGCAACGGAATTCCTCAAAAAATAGCTGACAAAATCTTTCAGCCATTCTTCACCACCAAACCAACCGGGCAGGGAACAGGCCTGGGTTTGAGTTTAAGTTACGATATTATTAAAGCACATGGCGGTGAAATAAAAGTAGAGACAAAGGAGGGAGAAGGAATAACATTTGTTATTCAATTACCCATTATCTGAATCACGGATTAAGAAGATTAAGGGATGACACAGCATAAATGCCTTAATGAAATCAGTGAAATCCTTAAATCCAATAAATCCGTGATTCAGATGCGCTATGATACAGTAAAAGCATATGGTGGACAAATAAAGGTAGCAACAAAGGACGGGGAAGGAAGTGAGTTTATTATTCAATTACCAGTTTAATCAACATAATGAAAAAAATATTATTCCTTACTATTGTTCTTTTTGGATATGCTAATGCTTTCACGCAAAGCAAGCAAGAAATTACAGATTTACAACATCAATTGGCTAGTGCAAAAGATGATACAAGCCGCATTAGGGCCCAAATAAATTTGTGTAATATATATCGTTTGGGAAGTAGTGATTCTTCTCTTTTATATGGTCAACGAGCTTTGAAATTATCAGAACAAATTAATGACCAGAAGGGGGAAATATTAGCTTTATCGTTTATGGGCCTTACAATGCAACAACTCGGCAATTTACCTAAAGCGCTGGAACTTGCATTTAAAGCATTAGGGATTGCAAAGACTTATAATTTAAATCAATCAACCGGAGTTACTCTGAATGCTATTGGCGAAACATACATCATATTAAAAGACTACCCAAAAGCCCTGCATTATTTACATATTGAAAAGTCAATTGCTGAAGCCTATAAAAGTGAAATAGGATTAGCTTACTCTAAGTATGATTTGGGAGTTGCTTTTAAAGAAATGAATCAATTAGATTCTGCTTTATTTTACGAACAACAATCCATCGGGCATTTTCAAATAATTAACCGGGAAGAGCCACTGGTTTATGCAGCTTTAGGAGACATCGAAATGAAATCAGGGAAATCTTCTAAAGCCTTAAATTACTACAAAAAAAGCTTGCAGAGTTCTTTTAAAAATAATGAACGAAGAGCTTTAGCATCTTCATACAATAAAATTGCCATTTTTTTTAACCTTGTTAACCAACGGGATTCGACAATCTATTATGCAACAAAAGGATTGGAAGAGTCAATATTAATTTCTAACAAGAAAACAATCCAGGAAGCCGCTGCACTGCTATCAGTACTGTATGAGTCAACTGATGCTAAAAAATCGCTCAGGTATCTTAAGATTGCAGATGCATATAAAGACAGTTTATTTGGCACAGGAAATCTACAGGCAGTTCAAACATTGGTTGCTAACGAGGAGCAACGTCAAAAAGAAATTGAAACTACTAAGATTGAATATCAAAACAAATTCAAGCAGTATGCATTGATGGCAGGCGTGGCCATGCTTCTGCTTATTGCCTCTTTCCTTTATCGTAATAACAGTCAGGAAAAGAAAGCTAGAAATCTTCTGGAACAAAAAAACAAATTAATCGAACAAACACTTATCAATCTTAAATCAACCCAATCACAACTTATACAATTCGAAAAAATGGCATCGCTGGGTGAACTTACCGCAGGCATTGCCCATGAAATACAAAATCCATTAAATTTTGTAAATAATTTTAGTGAAGTAAGCAATGAGTTAATTGATGAAATGAAT
>JAYTSC010000305.1:0-1905 GCA_043745885.1 Bacteroidota bacterium
CACTTTGGCCAAGATTAGCCGAAACTTTTGGGGAAGATATTTACCTGGTAACACAAATGGGCTTAGCAGAAATAAAAGGATATGAAGGCAATAATTTAAAAGATATTAATCATGTTGCGGCCTGCATGAAACATTTTATTGGTTATTCTTATCCACAGTCCGGCAAGGATAGATCATCAGCACTTATCCCGGAAATAACATTACGGGAATTTTTCCTTCCTTCCTTTGAAGCGGCAGTTAAAGCGGGCGCCAGAACAATTATGGTAAATTCAGGAGAAGTGAACGGCGAACCTGTTCACGCAAGTAAATATTTATTAACGCAGGTACTTAGAAAAGAACTAGGATTTAAAGGCGTTGTTATAACAGATTGGGAAGATATAAAGAAATTAACTGAAAGGCATCGTGTTGCTTTGACTTATAAAGAAGCCGTATTTCAGTCGGTCGATGCCGGCATCGATTTATGTATTGTTCCAATGGATCTGGACTTTAGCAAATACCTCATTGAGCTGGTAAAAGAAAAAAGAATTTCCATGGAAAGAATAAATATATCTGTACGCAGGGTATTACAATTAAAATATGATATAGGTTTATTTGATCAGCCCTTTGTTGAAAAAGAGGCCATCAAAAACTTTGGTCTCTCCGAATATAAAAGTGTAGCATTAAATGCGGCAAGAGAATCAATTACTTTATTAAAAAATAATAACAATATCCTACCATTATCAAAAGATAAAAGAATTCTTGTCACGGGCCCCGGAGCCAATTCATTAACAACACTTAATGGCGCCTGGTCTTACAGCTGGCAGGGAACAAAGCCTGAATTTTTTTCCAAAGATGATGCAACTATCTTAAAAGCAATACAGCAAAAAAACATCAAGGTTACTTACCAACAGGGAACAGATTTTTTATTAGATGATAAAGGAATTGCCAATGCAGTAGAAGCCGGCAAGGATGCTGATTATATAATTGTTTGCCTTGGTGAAGATGCTTATGCAGAAACGCCCGGAAATATTGAAGATATGGAATTGCCTGAAGTGCAACAAAAGCTGGTAGTTGAATTAAGCAAATTAAACAAACCCATTATTGCTGTATTTACAGAAGGACGACCACGAATTATTCGAAAAGTAGAACCATTGTTAAATGGAATTATACTTGCATACTGGCCCGGTTCGCAAGGTGGCAATGCAATTGCTGATGTAATTTTTGGTGATTATAATCCGTCGGGTAAATTGCCAATAACTTATCCTAGATACCCAAATTTCATGTTAACCTACGATCATAAATATTTGGATGAAGTGGTTGAAAAAGTTAATCCACAGCGGTATGGGGAAGAATTTAATCCGCAATTTGAATTTGGCCATGGCTTAAGCTATACGACTTTTAACTACTCCGATATTAAATTTTCATCAGACACTTTAAAAGGAAATGGTTCGCTTTCTGTAAAAGTTAAAATAGCCAATACAGGTAAATTAGCAGGGCAGGAAACAATAGAAATATATAGCTCTGATCTTATTGCTTCTATAACACCTTCGGTTAAGAGATTAAGGAAATTTCAAAAAGTTGCCATTGAACCAGGTCAAAAAAAAGAGATTGAATTTACATTGAATGCAAAAGATCTTTCTTTTATTGGCAAAGACTTAAAATGGATAACTGAACCCGGTGAATTTGATATTTGGATAGGAAAAATTAAAAAGAGGATTTTTTATAAAAAATAATAAAATAATTGGGTACTCCCTGTTTAATTCACCAACCTAAATATTCCATGTTTGATCGTTGGGTAGAAGATGGGTTGTTGGATCTGTTAGAAAAAAAATGGCGTTGGTTGTATTCCTTTTTCTCCATTGGCTCAAGGCATGCTGACAAATAAATATTTAAAAGGAATACCCGAAGATTCAAGAGCAGCAAGTC
>JAYTSC010000306.1:0-5445 GCA_043745885.1 Bacteroidota bacterium
ATTGAACAAAGAAAAGAGTTAGTAATAGCTGCTGATACAGCTATGAAAATACTTCAATTACAAAACATTTCTTTTGTAAAAGCAAATATTACTGCTATAGATTTAAAAGCGTATGATCACTTCTATTTTTTCAATTCATTTTATGAAAACCTGGATGATAATTTTAAGATAGATAACGAAATTTCGTATTCCGCAGAACGCTACAGTACTTATAAAAGTTACGTATACAAACAGTTGGAAAAAAAATCGGTCGGCACTAGAATAGCGACCTTTCATAGTACTGAGGATGAAATTCCTGAACAATATCATATAGTAGGTGCCTCAATAGATAATTTTTTAAAATTCTGGATAAAAGTATAGTTGATGATTGCTTGTTTCATATCAAAAACTTAAAATGTTTACGCCTAAATTATTTGATACTTTTAAAAATTATAGCCGGCAACAGTTTTCAAAAGACTTGATGTCGGGTATTATTGTTGGTATTGTGGCTTTGCCATTAGCTATTGCATTTGCCATTGCATCCGGCGTATCGCCGGAGAAAGGCTTGTTTACTGCTGTCATTGCCGGTTTCATCATATCTGCGTTAGGGGGAAGTAGGGTTCAGATTGGGGGGCCAACCGGTGCTTTTATCGTAGTGGTTTATGGTATCGTACAGCAGTTTGGTATCAATGGATTAATTGTTGCCACTTTTATGGCGGGTGTGATTTTGATTATTATGGGCTTTGCCAGATTGGGAACTGTGATTAAATTTATTCCCCATCCATTGATTATTGGATTTACCAGTGGGATTGCCCTGATAATTTTTTCTTCACAAATCAAAGATTTATTTGGTTTGAAAATGGGAACAGTGCCTGCCGATTTTATTGATAAATGGATTATGTACTTTCAAAATTTTCATTTCATCAATGTATATTCTTTTGTGGTTGCATTAGTTACCGTACTCACCATTCAATTTTGGCCAAAAATAACCCATAAGATTCCTGGGTCATTAATTGCTATTTTGATTACCACCGCTGTTGTACAAATTTTTCACATGCCTTTGGATACAATCGGAAGTAGATTCGGTGCCATTCCAACTTCCCTTCCTGCACCAGTTATTCCTCAGGTTGATTTGGCGACACTTAAAAAATTAATTCAGCCGGCCTTCACCATCGCCTTATTAGGTGGGATTGAATCACTTTTGTCGGCAGTTGTGTCAGATGGAATGATTGGGGGCAACCACCGGTCTAATATGGAATTGGTAGCTCAGGGAATAGCTAATATTTTTTCTTCTTTGTTTGGAGGAATACCGGCCACAGGTGCCATTGCACGTACGGCTACCAATGTTAAAAATGGTGGTAGAACGCCTATTGCCGGGATTATTCATTCAATAACATTGCTTTTGATCATGTTATTTGTAGGTAAATGGGCTGCATTGATTCCAATGGCCACTTTAGCAGGGATATTAGTGATTGTTGCTTACAATATGAGCGAATGGAAGGTTTTTCTTGCTGTTTTTAAAGGTCCAAGATCTGATGTAGCTGTTCTATTAACTACCTTTTTATTAACTGTATTAGTAGACTTAACTGTAGCTATTGAAATAGGTATGGTATTAGCTGTTTTTCTTTTTATGCAGAAAATGATACAATTCAGTGAAGTTAATATGGTGACAAAAGAAGCAGTAGATTCAGCAAATGATCCTGAATCTATAGAGAAATATACAATACCCAAAGAAGTAGAAATTTTTGAAATTACCGGTCCCCTATTTTTTGGAGCTGCTTATAAATTTAAAGAAGCCATGCGCTTTATTGAGAAGCCCCCAAAAGTTTTGATTATCAGAATGCGAAAAGTACCCATCATTGATGCAACCGGAATTAAGACCTTGCAAGAAATTCAGAAAGAATGGAAAAACTTAGGTACTAAAATTATTTTATCTGAAGTAAATAGTGAACAGGTATTATTGGAATTAAAAAATAGCCGTTTATTGTTTTTAATTGGAAAAGCGAATGTAACCAAAGATTTTGCGGATGCAGTTATGCGGAGTAATTTGCTTTTGAAATAAACGAAAGCGAGCGGGTTGTCATTTCTCTTTTCTTTCAATCAAATCCCAAAGATTTCCATATAAATCTTCAAACACAGCAACTGTTCCATATACTTCCTCTACCGGGGGTCTTACAAAATTAATTTCATTGGCAATCATAGAATGATAGTCTTCCCAAAAATCATCTGTATGCAAAAATAAAAATACCCTTCCGCCGGTTTGGTTACCTATTCTGCTTTTTTGTTCTTCTGTTGCTGCTTTTGCCAAAAGAATGCAACATTCCTTAGAGCCCTTTGGTGCCAATAATACCCATCGCTTGGATTCACTTAAAACGGTGTCTTCGATAAGTGTAAAATGAAGCTTTTGGGTATAGAATTCAATGGCTTCATCATAATCATTCACCACCAATGCAACATGGGCTATATATTGGTTCACGTTAAAATTATTTTTTTTAAAAGTTGAAAACTTTGCGAAATTGGGTTCTTATCGGACAATTTTTTTAGGTAGCAACTTGGAGCCCACTTTTATTTCATCAGTGGCTTTTTGTAAAAGCGTATCTCCTTCTTGTAATTTGCCAAATATTTCAATTTTATCTTCTATATTCATACCAGTTCTTATATCCATCCATTCTGCTTTACCTTCTTTTATGCGAATAATGAATTTTCTTTCTAAGGTAGTAGCAATCGCTGAAGGTGTTATTGCAAAAGAGGTTTGGGCTCTGCCTAATTTAAATAAAGCGTTTGCATACATGCCGGAGGTTAATTCTTTGTTTTCATTTTTGTAAATAAATTCCCAGATTTCAGTCCTGGTGTCTTTACTGATAACTCCGTTTTTTCTACTTAAAATGGCTTTGAAAACCTTATCCGGTTGGGCGTCAACCGTAAAACTAATAATGGATGAATCCAAGCCCGTATGTGTATACACTTCTTCTACCGGAACACGCAGTCGTAATAGACTTGTGTTTTCAATAATGAACAAAGGTTTGTTGTTGGTTGTGCCGGCTAATGAACCTGCGTCTGCATTTCGTTGTGTAATCGTTCCATTAAAAGGAGAGCGAATTAGCAGATAATCACTGAATTGAGTGGATGAAGTAAGTTTCGACTTTGTTGCTTCATAGGTTGCGCTATCTGCCAGCATTTGGTTTCTGCTTTTTTCTAATTCACCTGTAGCTACCGTTCCGTTTACTTTCGCTGCTTGAACAATTCTTTGAAATGCGTCTAAACTCAATTTATGCTTCGACTTTGCAAATTGAACTTCAGAACTAATTTGGGTAATATTGGTAATTATTTCCGGGGCTTCTAATAGAGCAAGTACCTGTCCTTTTACTACCTGGTCACCCATATCAACTTTTATTTCTTTGATGTACCCACTCACTTTTGCAAAAATTTCTGCTCTTTCAAAAGGTACTAATTCTGAAGGGAAAATGAGTTGTTTGCTTATTTTTTGTTTTTGTAAAATAAAAACACTTACTGAATCTTGTGTATTTGTTTTTGGTGACGTTTCATTTTTAGATTCTTTACACCCTTCTAATACTACAAAAGAAAAAAGCGTAAAGGATAGAATACTTAGTGTTAATTTCATGCAAAAGTTATTTCGGGTGAAAGGAATTGGTTATTCTGACAGATCATAATACTCACTATTAATATCGTTAGGGTCTAATGATGTATTCTGATAGACTTTATTGCCCATCACTAGTTGATAAATAAATGGAAGAAAAATAAGGGTGCCAATAGTTGAGAAAATTAGGCCCCCTATTACTGCAATCCCCAAAGGAGTGGTTTGGTCGCTTCCTTTACCTATTCCAATAGCCATCGGAATCATTCCTGCTATCATTGCTATACTGGTCATTAAAATTGGCCGAATCCGATTAACCGCTGCTAATGAAAAGGCATTTTTGTTTTGTTGTTTTCTATATTTCTCAGCAGCCGTTACATACAAAATTGAATTGGCAACTGATACACCTACTGCCATAATTATACCCATATAGGATTGAATATTTAGGGTTTGACCGGTAACAAATAAAAATAGCAAAGAACCTAGAATAACAATTGGCAAGCCCAATAAAATTGTAAGCGATAACAAAAATGATTGAAAACTGATGGCCAATAATAAACAGATAACAACCAAAGCAATGAGTAAGCCTGATTGTAATTCATTCATTGACTGTTCCAAAAGTTCAGATTGTCCCCTTAGCATTATTTTTACAGCTTTCGGTAATTCACCCAATTCGGCAATTGACTGATTGATATCTTTGAAAGCAGTTGATAAATCTTTCTGATAAATATTGGCAGTGAGAGTGATAAAACGTTGTTGGTTAAGTCGGTCAAATTCTCCGGGTGAGGTGGTTTTTTTCCAACTCGAGACATTGCGTAAATAAATCGGATCAATCGTATTGCCTGTAATAGGTATTAATTCAATTTGTTCGGGGCTATTCATTTTATATTGGGGGTATTCTACCTGTACCTGATAGGCTGTTCCACTTGTCTTGTCTAGCCAATAATTCGGTTGTGTAAATCTGCTTGATGATGTAGCTGCAACGGTAGATCTGCTAATTTGTTCAACAGTTAAACCCAATTGACCTGCTTTAACTCTATCAATATCTAATTTAATACCGGGATAATCCAAAGGAGTGGCTATTTGCACATCTCTTAAATAGGGTATTGCATTCATCTTTTTATTCAACAAAACTGCCAATTCCCTTGATTGAGTAAGGTTCTTTCCTAATATAGCAATCTCTATTGGATTGGTTGAACCAAGGTTAAGAACTTGTTCTGTAAGATCACCAGGCTCGAACGAGATTTTTACAGAAGGCATTTGTTCAGCAACCACCTTACGCATGCTTTCTTTAAAGGCTTCAATGCCCATGCCTGCTCCTTTTTTCAGGTTAATCTTTATTACCGCCTCATGTGGCCCACTTGTCCAAAGGTGAATTAAATTTACAGGGTAACTTGATGGTTGCGTGCCAACAAAAGCAGAACTTATCTCAACCCCATTATTAGTGATGCTATCAGCAATAGTTAATATTTTTTGAGCTGCTACTTCTGTTCGTTCTACTCTTGTACCTGTTGGTAAACGTAAACGCAATTGTGTCTTTCCAGCATCTGTTTTTGGAAAAATATCAATCCCACTTTTTGAAAATAAAAGTAGTAACAGCCCAACAGAAATTAACAAGTAAAGGGGTGTAATCCATTTGGCCGATGCTATTCTTTTTAGTAGCCATTGATGATAATTTGTTTTGAATTTGTTAAATACTCCTTTCTGCTCGGTTAATGGCTTATTCTTGAATAGCCAATGGGCCATAACGGGTACAAATGTTTGTGAAAGCAGAAATGAAGAAATCATAGCCAAACCAACTGAGAGAGACAATGGCAGAAACATAGAACCGGAAATACCAGACATAAAAAATGCAGGAACAAATACAGCCA
>JAYTSC010000307.1:0-8354 GCA_043745885.1 Bacteroidota bacterium
GGTGGATGGGGTGGCGGCGATAGTGGGGGAGGTGGCTTTGGTGGTTTTGGTGGAGGCGGTAGCGGTGGTGGTGGGGCGGGAGGAGGATGGTAAAAGAGATAGTTAAAAGTTAATAGTTAAAAATTAATAATAATCTTAATAAAATAGGCTGTATTACAATTGTGATATAGCCTATTTTAGTTTTTAAATAGATGCAATCTCTCCTTATTAGTAACAAAAATTTAGTAAAAGCATTTTAAGTTTATGTATAAAATATTCAGTTGATAATGGTATCAAGTATTTCGAAATCAAATAGATTGTGTCGTATGTTTCCGGCACTAAATGTTGTGACCAATTTAAAAATATTTATCTATTAACTTTTAATTAATTACCTTCCTATTTCAATTTCCCATTCACATATTCTGCCATTTCTTTCGAACCTGCTGTTTCTTTTTTATCTGCCAATCCTTTCAAAGCTACTCCGTTTATAAAAGGATCTGTTTGCGCACGAGCGGATGAAGGAATTTCATCTCTGAATTTCACAATCATATCCACACCCTTTTTAAAATTATCCATATTTGTAACCTTCCCAAGAAATTCAACAAATGAATTGATCGCCTGAAATTTGGCAGGTGAAAGTGGCATCTTATCAAAATTGCCGGCTACAAAATCAAATGCAGTTTCATCCCCGTATTTGAGAATCACATTAGTTACGGCTGATAATAATCTCCCTTTATTTTCATCTTTTGATAGCATTTGTGCAATTGCAAAAGCTGCTTTATCGTCAAGTAATGCCAATCCTTCTAAAGCAGAACCTGCAACAGAATAAGAGGAGTCTCTTGTTGCTTTAGAGAAGAAATCTTTATAACCCTCATTCTTAAGCTTAGCCAGGATATCAATGGCAGCGGCCCTGGTTTGTGTGTGATCATCAGTTTTGGCAATGGTTTCAATTTTAGAAATAGTGGCAGCATCCAATTTAGCATTCCCAAAACTTAACATGGCCCTTGTTCTGATTCGGAAATAAGGGTCACTCAATCCTTTTACTAGTAGGTTGTAGGCAGCAGGATCACTAACTTTCTTCGCAGCAAATTCCAATGCTTCCCTTCTATCTAGGTATTTCCCTGCATAAATATATTGGTGAATGTATTCGGCCAAAGTTTTATCATCTTTTTTTTCTGCAAGAATTACTTTATCTGCGTCCACATTAATTAAATCAGGTTTGGTGGAACTGGGGAATGAAAAAGTGTCTGCTTTATTCTTTGCCCAAACTGTGTATCTTTTTTTAGTGGCTCCGATATACAAATCAATGGGTATCGGAAGTGTAAACAATTTGACACCTGTCTGTGTTTGTTTAATAAACACTTGGGCTGTTTGTGTTCCTCCATCATAAGCGTAACTGATGTCTAATTTGGGATGCCCTGCACCAAAATACCATTGGTTAAAAAACCAGTTCAAATCTTTACCGGTTACCTCCTCAAATGCCAATCTTAATTTGGTTGCACTTCCGTTTCCGAATTTATTAGTGGTCAGGTATTTATTTAAAGAGGCAAAAAAAGCGGCATCACCTACATAGTTGCGAAGCATATGTAGCACACGTCCACCTTTTTGATAACTTACCAGGTCAAACATATCCTCCTTATCATTGTAATTAAATCTTGCCAAATCTTTGGTACTACTAGTTTTATCGCCCAAATATTGACTCATCTCATTAAAATTCTCAAAGCCTGCTTCATCAGCACCATATTTATATTCTAACCATAAAAACTGGCTGTAATCTGCAAAACTTTCATTTACCGTTAAATTACTCCAGCTTTCTGCTGTAACATAATCACCAAACCACTGGTGAAACAACTCATGTGCAATAGTACTTTCCCAGTTATTGGCATCAACCAATTCTCTTGCATTTTGTTGCGCACTTTCCTGGTGTAAAGTAGCCGTTGTATTTTCCATAGCACCACTCACATAATCTCGTCCTACAATTTGGCTGTATTTAACCCAAGGGTATTCTATGCCTGTAACTTTTTCCGAAAAGAATTTCATCATTTCCGGTGTAAGTCCAAATATTTTTCGGGCAACGGATTCATATTTTTTTTCTACATAATAATTTACTTCTTTGCCTTTGTAGCTGTCTTTTACTATTGCATAATCTCCAACCCCAATAAAGAACAAATAAGGCGAATGAGGCAATTCCATTACCCAGGTATCTGTTCTGGTACCATCTGTATTTTTCTTTTGTGTAGTTAGCTTTCCATTAGATAGGGTAACATATTTTTCAGGAACGGTTAAGATAAATTCCTGTGTTGTTTTCTGGTTGGTTTTATCAATCGTAGGTATCCAAACCGAAGTAGCTTCTGTTTCTCCTTGGGTCCATATTTGTGTAGGTTTGGATTTATCCTCTGCTTTTGGATTCACAAAGTATAAACCTTTGGCATCGGTAATGGCAGCACTTCCCTCTGTTGTAAACTCATTCGGTTTTGCAGTGTACTCGATATATACCATGTACGTTTCACCATTTTGATAGGTTTTATTAAGTTTGATATTCAGCATCAGACTATCATAAGTATACTTCAATGAAGTGGTTTTTCCGGCCTTTACAATCGCTACTTTATTAATATTCATGCCTTTCGCATCCAATTGCAATGAGTCGGTTGCATAAAAATGTGGACGGAGTGTAATCCAAACTTTTCCGTTCAGATACGATTTGCTGTAATCAAACCTGGCATCCAGTTTGGTATGTACTAGGTCGTTTATTTTAGTAGGGAAAGCACGATAAACCTTGTTATCGCTTTCACCTTTTGTGATTTCTTGTGCTACAGCAAAGGAGGTCCCCATTATTGCTAGTATGAATAGTACTTTCTTCATTTTTATTTTTTTATGAATTCCAAAGATAAAGGGCGGGGGCATTCGTTTTCAATAATTATTTCAAAGGCAAATGAAGTGGATAAGCGAAAAATTTGGTATGGTATCAGTTTCGAATTTTAAAATGGGTTTAACTACGCTTTGCGAGGTACGAAGCAACCTATGGCTTCAATATAACCCTGATCGTTTTTTTTGAACGAGGTTTGATTTTGGGCCAAATCTTGCTTCGTCCTAGCGTGAAAAAAATACACATAAACCCGCAGTATTATTTTTTAATCAAAAGGTTTGTAAAATTTCAAACTGTGATACTGCCAAAAATTCTATCTTTTCTGGGAGGATGGATGGGATTAAAAAAATAACCGATCTTTTCATCGTAAAATATTTAGACATGCTTAAAACTTGTATCGGATGAAACCAATAGAATATTATTTCTGGCAGGCCCGATTTTTATAACTGTATTACTTAGCGGTTATTTTTATTTTGTTTACCAGGAGTATAAAAAAAGTGCATCGAAATAAACGGAAAAAAAAGTACCTGCCCCATAATGAAAAGAAAGCAGAAGTGTGCGACGCAAGGGACGATGCCACTATACATTACTGCTGCCAACCACCACCCTGCCTAACTTTTCCAAACATTTCAAATTCAACTTGCTTATTGTCGTATGCTGTTTTGAAAAGAGAAGGAGAGCTGCGATCATATTTTCGGTTAACCTGCTCGAACCATATTTTGTAGGCTGACTTTGACTTCAGTTTGCAACACTGCTCAAAGTCCTCCAGTTGCTCTTCGGAGAGAATTATATAGTCATCAAAAATCACTTTGAACGTCCAGTCATATCCCTTCCATTTGATGTACCGCTCTGCCAATTCTTTACGTAATGCAAGTTGTGGTTGGCCCTCAAAAGCACGGGGCTTGATCTCCACCAAAAAGGCCTCGCCGGTGACTTTGTGGCGAATTTAAAAATCGGGTGCATAGTTTCGGTAATTGCTTGTGAGGTGATCAGTAGGCTGGAGGCTACCGGGATTGTAGTAAATGATCACACGTTCACGCAGGAACACGTAATCTTCCCGGATGGAAATGGCGAATTTAAGTTCGGTCAGGGAATCAAAGCGACAACCCCAGCCGATGATCTTATAAGATTTGCTGTATTTAAAATTGTGTGATTGTGTTTTCATACTTTAGGTATTTAACGGTCGAGGTTCATAATTTTAGTTGCGATAATGCGGGTGATATATCTTTTATTGCCATATTTTGAATAGGTACGGTAATCTATTTCACCTTCGATGAGAACGTGGCTTCCCTGGATAAAGTTGTTTTCGATGTGTGCTGCTTTTTTATCCCAGGCCACGATATCGTGCCAGGTTGTTTTTTTGAAGGTTGAACCATCGTCTTTTCGCTTAAATATGTCCGTTGCCATTCTTAAATAAGCACGGGGGCTTCCATTCTTCTTTAAACCGGAATCAACTGCTCAATGCAATCGGATTTTGCACATCATACAAGCAATCATATCTCATCCCCGCAGTCACAATGGGCGATTCGGGGTAATTTTGGAGGTAAATTCTTAGATATATGATTAAAGTCATTGATTTGGCTGATTAATATCATATTTAATTGGAAGTGTAACCAGTAGGTTTACATTATTAAATTTTAGTAATGAAGAAAATTGGGGCGATATTTCTTTTGATCATCTACACCAGCACCGCACTGGGAGCAGCTATCAATTTTCATTACTGTAGCGGTCACCTTGCCCATATATCAGTTTTAAATGTTGGCGGCAAAACCGGTTGTTCCTCCAACCCTGACACAATGCCAAAAGGATGCTGCGAGGATAAGCTGCTTTACAGCAAGACAGACAAATGCAATTCCAATCCGGCATCATATACAATTAGTAGTATTTCATTTCTACCTGAAATACCTCCCGTTCATAATCTATTTGATTTAGGTTTATATAGCTCCGTTATAAAAGCTGACAATTTCTATAAATACGTCAGGCGAAGTTGTCAGAACCCTCTTTACCTTCTCAACAAGGTGTTTCGTATCTGATACTTTCTCTGCTGTATATTCTCTGTAGCCATCTTTCTTTAAGCGCAGAAATAGCAGAGTTTAATACCATGTTTATTATCAAATTATTTTACAGCGATTTCTTGCCATCATTCCGGCACTACAGTGTAAGGAAGTATTAAAATATCAATCTCTATTCAATTAATTTTTAAAATCAAAAAAATGAAATCGTTTAAAATGCTGATGATGGCAGCTTTAACCATCCTATCTGTATCAGTTTTTGCACAGGACACAACTGCGCAGAAAATAAAAAAGCAGGAATCCGAACAAACAACTTATGTATGCCCAATGCATCCGGAGGTAATTATGGATAAGTCTGGAAAATGCCTTAAATGCGGTAGAAACCTTACTCCAAAAGAAAAAATGAAAATGGAAGTGGTGGGCCTTTATGAATGCCCCGCTCATCCAGGGGTTACAAGTGATAAGCCAGGCAAATGTTCGGTATGTGGTTCTAAAATGAATCTTTCACCAAAGGAAAAAATGAAAATGGGGGTAATGAAAACCTATACTTGTCCTATGCACCCCGATGTTGCAAGTGACAAATCAGGAAAATGCCCAAAATGCGGAATGGAGTTGAAAGAAGAAGATAAAACTGTTCAAAACTATTCATGCCCTAATCATCCTGATATGACAAGTGATAAGCCTGGGAAGTGTTCAAAATGTGGAACTTCATTAACACTTTCTCCAAAAGAGAAAATGAAAATGGAAGTGATGAAAATATACGCTTGCCCAATGCATTTAGATGTAACCAGTGATAAGCAGGGCAAATGCCCCAAATGTGGTATGGATATGAAAGAAAAAAATAAATAATCATTTTAACAAAACAAAAATTATGAACTCAAAATATTCAATACTGCTGCTCACTATCGGGATGCTTTTCATATTGCAGCATTCGTTTGCCCAAAAAGACAGCAGCGGTATTTATAAAACAGCCGAAGATTTCAAAAACAGAAAATTGTCTTATGCCATTAATTACAAAACTGAAAAGCATAAGATAAATAGTTACGTACTGTTTAAGGGTAATGCCATAAGGGTGAAACACCAAGGTGTTACTTATGATTTAAAGAAGTCGGAAACTTATGCTTACCGAAATACAAAAGGTAAAGAGTACAGGTTTATTGGCGAAGCTGAGTATTCTATACTTAATCCTGGTGAACTATTGCTGATATATCTGTATCAGCACCCTGCACATTCGGGAAAGGAAGCGGATAAATATGCCCCAGTCTATTATTTTACTACAGATGCTGCCGCTACACCACAGGCATTAACTAAAGAAAATTTGAAGGCCGCTTTTCCAGACTATCATAAGTTTCATGATGAATTGGATGCAAACTTTAAAAGAGATAATGAACTGTATGCCTATGACCATTTTCACAAAATGTACAAGCTGGGCTGGATATTGAAAAATTATAAAAATTAAAAAATGGAAACAACTCATTTGCATATCAAAAATATGTGCTGCGAAAGATGTGTTGAAGTAATAATAAAGCTGCTGAAAGCTACTAAATACAAAGTTATTTCGATTACACTAGGCGAGTTAGTATTGAAGGGTAAAATCAGCAGCCTGGACCGGTATAATATTGAGCAGAGATTGAAAGACAAAGGCTTTTCACTTGCAGAAACTTATAATGAAAAATTGGTTTCAAGAATAAGGGTGCTCCTGTTAAAGTACAGGGATAAGTTATCTGCAAGTGTCAGGCCAGGTAAACTGTCAGCATATATATCTGGAGGTATGCAAATGAGTTTTTCACATATTAGCAGAATCTTTTCACAGTTGGAAGGCATTACCAATGAAAAATATTTATTGTTGCTGAGAATGGAGAGAGCAAAAGAATTACTTATTCAAACGGAATTAACAGCTACAGAAATCAGTGATAGATTAGGATACAGCAGTCCCCAATCTTTCATCACTCAGTTTAAAAGGAAATGGGAAAAACACCAGGTGAATACAGGCTGAACCCTGAACCTGCAAGGGCATATTTTGATAAATTGGCATATCCAGATATCGAACAATAAAAATGTTTTAGCGAACGGGCTTAAAAATTAATGATGCTCCCTCATTGTTTTTTTTGAACAACTATTTTTCAGAATAAAAACTACTACTATGGCATGCGGTAACAACTGTACATGTAACAAGGATAACTCCAATAACCAGGATAATTCCCGGAGAGATTTTCTTGTAAAAGGATTAATGGGTGGTATTGGCGCTGCCTTTCTTTCCGGCTGCTCTACTAATGATAAAGCCAAGCCGGCAAGCGGTGAAAAAATAAACGTGTTAACACATGACGGCAAACTGGTAACAGTAGACAAATCCCATGTGGCCGACTTTAAACCTCATATTTCTGAAGAAGATGTTCGTAAAGGGATACCCGGTAAAAAGTTTGTAATGGTCATTGACCTGGCAAAATGTGATGGCTGTGGTAAGTGTACCAAGGCCTGCAATAAAATGCACTATCTGCCTAAAAATAAAGAATGGATTGAAGTAGTGGAAATGCAGGATTCGCCGGAAGTCGCTCCTTATTATTTCCCTAAGCCATGTTATCATTGCGATAACCCGCCCTGCACCAAAGTTTGCCCGGTAGATGCTACGTTTAAAAGAGAAGATGGTATAGTAGCAATTGATAATGAACGCTGCATTGGTTGCCGCTTTTGTATGGCCGCCTGCCCTTATTCCGTTCGTCTTTTCAACTGGTCCGAACCTGTTAAGCCCAATTTTCTTGAAGAAACACCTGCCGCAGAAAATGTTTTTCAAAGTAAGAAAGGTTGTGTAGAAAAATGTGATTTCTGCCCTCACATGGCAAGAGAGGGAAAGCTGCCTGCGTGTGTTACAGGCTGCCCTATGAATGCCATTTGGTTTGGCGATTCGAACGAGGATGCTGTTACAAGTTATGATGGAACAACTACTAAGCTTTCCCAATTGCTGGAAGATGGAGGAGCTTATCGTTTCATGGAAGAATTAGGAACAGAGCCAAGAGTGTATTATCTGCCTCCGGTTAACCGCACCTATGATGCAAAGGAAATTAAAATAGAAAAAGAAGGATCAGAAAAATAAAATATTAATTATGAAAAATTTGAATCCTGAAATAAGAAATCAAATTGAAAATGAACTGCTGGGCACGGTAGGCAGGCGATACAGGCAGGAAACATTTTGGGTGATTTTTTTAGGGCTGGTATGTGTCGGGGGAATTGTAGCCTGGATTATACAATTGCAAAAAGGGTTAGGAGTTACCGCCATGAGAGATTATGTTTCCTGGGGCTTGTATATTTCTCTGCTGTTCTTTTTTGTAGGGGTGAGTTTAATTGGAGCATTGGTATCCTGTGTGTTGCGTATGTCCGGCGCAAAGTGGCGTTATCCGCTAATACGCATTGCAGAAGCAGTTACACTATCTGCCATCTTCTTTGCAGGGTTTATGCCCGTATTGGATATGGGCCGCCCAGAGCGTTTATACTTTCTTATA
>JAYTSC010000308.1:0-1735 GCA_043745885.1 Bacteroidota bacterium
CAAAGCAAACAACTTTCTCAAGGCACTTATGGTACGGTTACAGAAAGGTTAGGCACTATTAGTTATGAAGGAGATGGAAGGGCACAGCATTGGGAAAATACAATTGACTACCTAAAAGCACATCCATTAAAAGGCTGTGGATATGGCAACTGGAAAATTGCTTCTATACCACTTGCCAAAACATGGGCTAATGATTTTACGGTTCCCATTCATGCACATAACGATTTTCTGGAGATTTCTGCTGAATTGGGTATGCCGGGTGGACTTCTGTACCTCTTCCTTTTTATTACTTTACTTATTTATGCAATAAAAATCTGGCAGTCTACAACTGCTGATGAAAATAAACTGGTTGCTATATTTTCATTAATGGCATTGGGCGGTTATTTTGTTGATGCCTGTTTAAACTTTCCTTTGGAACGCCCCATCATGCAGGTATTTTTTATTTTTATACTAGCATTCATCACAAATACGTATACTGAACATTTTCAAAAATTTGAAAAACAACACGCCATTCCCCAAGTAAAAAAAATAGCTTTTTCATTAACAGCTATATTGTTTTTATTACCGGCTGCCTACTTAAGTTTTCTCAGTTATCAATCAATGGTTGGTCAATTCCGTGTTTTACCCGATTTGAAAAGTAATACCCATCAGTTAACAGTAGAGGATGTAACCGGTGCTTTACCCAACATACCTAACCTAACTACCAAGGGACAACCCATTGATGCCATTAAAGGAAGTTATTATTATTATGCCAAACAATATGACACTGCTATTCTTTTGTTGAATGAAGGGATAAAAGCAAACCCATATACCCTGTATAGTGAGTTTATGAAAGCGAATATTTTTTATGAAAAAAACCAACTCGATAGCGCCTGTTATTACGCCGAACTCGCATTTTATGCCAGACCAAGAGCGAAAGCTTATTTTCAAAATTACCTTGTTTTTCTTGAACAGAATAATGATACCACTAAAATTAGAAAAGCATTTCAGGAATATATTTTTTATCGAAATGAGCCGGATGCCTGGCACTTATATTTGACTGCTTTGTACAATACAAAAAACAGTGATCGAAAAAAAATATTGACCATTGCAGATACGGCCATAAAATTGTTTCCTACAGATGCTACCCTTATAGAGAGCAGACAAGAGATATTGAATAGCTTATCTTTAAATACCAAAGAATCAAAATCGATTTCTGTTGATCCGGCAATGGCCTCACAATATCTTTCTAACGCATTAACCGCTTTTAATAAAGGAGATTATAAAGTAGCAGCGATTAATTTTACAAATCTTTCAACCCTTAACCCAACTGATTACTTAATTGCTGAGAATACAGGTATCTGTTATTTTAATTTGAAAGAATACGGTAAAGCAATTAGCTGGTTTAACAAAGTCCTTCAGCTTACCACGGCAAAAGATGGCAAATCTGAATTTTTCAAAGCCAAATGTCTACTGAATCTTGGAAGAAAAGAAGAAGGATGTCAGTTACTGGAAGCAGCCAGGTTAAAAAAATATGGCGAGGCGGAGGGGTTAATTAAACAGTATTGTAGTACACCTTAATTGGGTGTTGGTGATTACAATAACAATGGCTAAATATTGTCTTACATCCTAATGGCTCGTTGGTGAAAACACCAACAAGGGCAAACCACAAACCACAAACCACAAACCACAAACCACAAACCACAAACCACAAACCACAAACCACAAACCACAAACCACAAACCACAAACCACAA
>JAYTSC010000309.1:0-2091 GCA_043745885.1 Bacteroidota bacterium
TCATTTATGTAAATTTAGGTACTAAAGTAGCCAAATTAATGTAAAATTGGCTAGTTTAGTGCCTGAATTAACAATTAATAGAAATTTCAGGTAAAATCCTCTCTAAGTACAGTAAAGAATTATTTTAGGTTCTATAATCCTTCATAAAGACCCAAACCGTCAAAATGCCATACTTCTTTTCATGGCACTTGGTTTGTAATATTTCAATCTATTACACGACAAATAACTAAATTACACCTAAATTAAATTTGTATGAGTACCAAAAACATTACCCTGATCGTCATTTTAGCGCTAGTCGTTTTTTTAGGCTTTTCAGGTTGTAACGGCTATAACGGCCTTGTTAAACAGGATGAGAACGTAAACAACGCTTGGAATAAAGTACAAAGTGATTACCAGCGCCGTTCTGATCTGATCCCAAATTTGGTGAATACCGTAAAAGGAGAAGCCAATTTTGAGCAATCTACTTTAACCAAAGTAATCGAAGCCAGAGCTAGTGCCACCCAAATGAAAGTGGATGCAAAAGATCTCACACCAGAAAAATTACAACAGTTCCAGGCCAGCCAAGGACAATTGTCTCAAGCCCTCGGCCGTTTATTGGTGGTATCTGAGCAATACCCTAACCTACGTGCAAACGATGCTTTTCGGGGATTACAGGCACAGTTAGAAGGAACAGAAAACCGTATCAAAGTAGCCCGTAACGACTTTAATGATGCCATACAGGCATACAACGTAAAAGTTCGTTCTTTTCCCATGAATTTTTTCGCAGGAATGTTTGGTTTTAAAGCCAAAGAAGGATTCAAAGCAGATGCCGGATCTGAAAAAGCACCTGAAGTAAAATTCTAATTATTCTCTATGTTTTCACTATTCAAACGCAAGCCTGTCAACTACTTTTCTGAAGAAGAAAAGAAGTTGATTGTGCTTGCCATTGAAAAAGCGGAACTAAGAACCAGTGGTGAGGTTAGAATTTTTATTGAAAGCCATTGCAGTTATGTTGATCCTGTGAAACGAGCGCAAGAAGTATTTCAAGAATTAAAAATGTATCAAACTGAATCACGTAATGGCGTTTTGGTTTACATAGCCATGAAAGATAAACAGTTGGCTGTTTTTGGCGATGAGGGTATTCATGCCAAAGTAGGTAATGCTTTTTGGAATGGTGAAGTACATAAAATGCTTACCAATTTTAATAAAAGCAATTACACCACAGGAATTGTTGAGATCATTCATTCAATTGGGGAAGCGTTGGTTGCCAACTTTCCCTTCAATAAACAAAACGATAAAAACGAATTGTCAAATGATATTGTGTTTGGTTAACGGTCAATAAGAAAATATTATCTGAATATTAAACATAATTATCAAAAATAGTAATCAAATCAAAGAGTAATAATAATACAAACGAAGCAGGACATCCTTAATAATGAAAAAACTCTTTTTAACTTTATTCGCCTTTTTTTCATTTGTCATTGTAAATGCCCAAAATGTATTACCCAAACCCAATCCCCCACATCTGGTAAATGATGCGGCGGGTGTTTTATCACCGGAGCAGGTTGATATTTTAGAACGAAAATTAGTAGCACTAGACGACAGTACCTCCAACCAGATAGCAGTAGTATTAATTAAAACATTGGGAGATTATGCTGTGGAAGATTATGCCGTAAAACTTTTTAGAGAGTGGGGAATCGGAAATAAAAAAACAAATAATGGGGTATTGATCATCGCAGCTATTGATGATCGGAAAGTTTGGATAGAAGTGGGTTACGGATTAGAAGGTGCTATCCCGGATGTAACTGCCTCCAGTATTTATAGAAATGAATTGGTGCCTGAGTTTAAACAGCAAAATTATTACCGGGGTATCGACAATGCCATAAATGCATTAACAAAAGCAGCAGTTGGAGAGTATAAGGTTAAAAAAGAAAGAAAAGAAAAAGGAGGCAAAGGCGGAGGATCTATTATTACCTTCCTTTTCATTCTCTTTGTGGTTATCATGTTGTTAAGCAGGGGAGGCCGTGGTGGGCGTGGCGGTGGGGGATTAGGAAGTATTGCCAATGCAGTACTCATTTCCTCCTTATTGAATGGTGGCCGTGGCGGCGGTGG
>JAYTSC010000310.1:0-2377 GCA_043745885.1 Bacteroidota bacterium
TACAGCGATTATGATAGCCAAAGTGAACTATCTAATCTAAATGCATCTGCGGGGTCAGGTCCAAAACCCATTACCCAAGCTATATTCGATATTTTACTGTCTTCACAGAAAGCTTATGAAAAGAGTAATGGCGCTTTCGATATTACCGTTGGACCTTTAAGCTATTTCTGGAGAAAAGCCAGAAAAGAAAATCGGTTTCCGGAATCTTCAGCAGTTTACTCCATTCAAAAAAAAGTGGGGTTTAGTAAAATGGTTTTTAATAAAAATAACCATACCCTGACTCTCGCCTTGGGCATGAAGCTTGATTTGGGTGGAATTGCCAAAGGATATATTGCACAAAAACTAGTTGATTACCTAAAACAACAGGGTATACAACAATCATTGGTTGATGCAGGTGGTGACATGGTTATGAGTAGTCCGCCACCCAGATCTGTTGGTTGGACAATTGGCGTTAATATTCCTGAAGCCACGGATGAGCTTCTTCCCCGTAAACTTATCTTACAAAATTTGGCTGTGGCCACTTCAGGGGATGCCTATCAATATTTTGAACATACAGGCAAAAAATATTCGCATATTATTAATCCCATAACCGGTTATGGTATTACTTCACAAAGAAATGTAACCGTTATTGCTGCCAATGGAACAGATGCTGATTGGTTAGCAACGGCCTGTAGTATTTTGCCCATTGAAGAAGCCAAAAAACTAGCCGTTTCAGAACATGCGGAAGTATTGATTACGGAAATGAAGGAAGGCAAAGTTATTTATCATGCCAGTAAAGGATTTTCTCGATTTTGGAAAAAAGAATAATTGCTACAGATTTGACAGATTTGCACAGATTTAATCTGTGGTAATCTTTGAAATCTGTGGCAAAAAAACTGCTTATCACTTAGCGTAAAAATCCCTAACTTGACCCCTCCAAAAAATAACCGGTGAAAAGAATTGTATTCCTCATTTTCAACCTTCTGTTTGTACTTATTGCATTTTCTCAATCAACCGACTTTAGTCCTTATACCCAAAAAATGCCCGGCGCATCTCTTTCCTTTAAAATGGTACCCATAAAAGCCGGCAGTTTTGAATTAGGCAGCACCCTAACCGAAAAAGACCGTGCAAAAGATGAAGGCCCTCAAAAAAATATCCAAATTTCTTCATTCTGGATGAGTGCTTATGAAGTTACCAGAGATGAGTTTGATGTTTTTTATAAAGATGAAAGCACCAGTATGAATGTTGATGTGGATGCCATTACACGCCCTAGCCCACAATACGTAGACTTAAGTTGGGGCATGGGTAAAGAAGGCGGTTATCCGGCCAATAGTATGTCGCAGTTTGGGGCCATTATGTATTGCCGATGGTTATACCAGAAAACAGGTATTTTTTATCGCTTGCCAACAGAAGCCGAATGGGAATACGCCTGCCGCGCCGGAACCACCAATACTTATTTTTTTGGAGAAGATGCCCAACAGTTAGGAGAATATGCCTGGTATGATAAAAACAGTGAAAACAAATTCCAGAAAGTAGGCCAGAAAAAGCCCAATGCCTGGGGATTGTATGATATGTTGGGTAATTTAATGGAATGGACATTGGATCATTACCAAGCAGATGGTTATGCAAATCTTTCCAATCAGGATCCCTTTGTAACACCCAATTCGAAAAAGTATCCCAAAGCACTTCGTGGGGGTGGATATGCTTCTAAAGAGAGCGAACTACGCAGTGCACAAAGATTTCATTCAGACCCCGAATGGAACCGCCGCGATCCGCAGATACCCAGAAGTAAATGGTGGTTAACAGAGGCAGGCTTTGTAGGTATCCGATTGCTAAGGCCCTTTATACAACCGGCAAAGGCGGAAGTGGATGCTTTTTTTGTAAAGTATCTTGGAAAGTGATAAATTGAAAGGGTAAAACTTGGGGGAGGGTTGGAAATAAGAGGCCTGCTATTTTTTTTCAACGCATAGGTTTAAATAGGGCAATTAGCTAATCTATGTATCTTTAGTAATGTCTCAGTTTGAAATTTTACTAAATATTTGGTCGAAAATAATACTGCGCCTTTGCGACTTTGCGAGCAAAATAATCACGCCAAGCCGCCAAGGCGCAGTTAAAGCCGGATTTAATTTTGAAAACAAGACAGTACCTTAACTTTTTCTTTACCCAACGTACCAATGTGTTATATCAAAACTGCTTTGCAATCAAATAAATTACAACAACTAAATCAACTTAACATGAACAACGATGCTTCCAACAAATCAAGAAGAGATTTTGTAAAACAATCCAGTTTACTAGCCGGAGGCCTATTAGCCGCCCCCCTCCTTTCTAGAGCCAATTATTTTTCTGGTGCCGATGACGCCATTAAAGTAGTACTGATTGGATGCGGAGGCCGCGGAAC
>JAYTSC010000311.1:0-1978 GCA_043745885.1 Bacteroidota bacterium
TAAGAACCGATGCTCTGGATTTAATAACCTCATTACATACAACCAAGCCTTCGGAAAAGTAGGAAGCCAATAATGTACTCTTTCCACCTGGTGCTGCACATAAGTCCAATACTTTTTTATCAGTATCCTGCCCAATTATTTCTTCTAAAACTTGCCATAAGAACATACTACTGGCCTCTTGTACATAATAAGCACCTGCATGTAAAAGCGGATCCAATGTAAAGGATGGACGTTGAGAAAGATAATGGCCTTGTGGACACCAGGGAATAGTACCCCCTATTAAAGAAAAATGAACATCCGCTTTTTTTGCCGGATTCAGTCGGATAGAGGTAATCTGCTCACCGTTAGCATGAATCTCCTCAAATGTGCAACGGTTAAACCCTTTCACATTTTCAAGAGCTGCTAATAAAGCAAAAGGGATAGACATAATGAAACGATTAAAACCGAATTACAAAATTTTGCTTTACTTTTTGTTCCTCACGAAAAAAAACAATACCAATAAAAAATAAGTCAATAGTTAATGTAACCAAAGGATCCAATTTAATTTCTTCCCAGGCTTGCTCCATTTCTTTGCTCCAGTGTATATCATCAAATATTAAAATTGAATATTCATTCATTACAGGTAAAAGTTTTCTGAAATAGCGCATGGTAGGATCGTAACGGTGATTCCCATCTATAAAAGCAAAATCTACAGTTCCCATCTCTTTGATAGTAGAATCGAGTGTAAGATCAAAATTACCTTCAACGAGCTTAACATTTTTTAATCCAAGTTTATTAAAATTATTTCTAGCCACTTGCGCAATGGTTGCTGACCCCTCCATAGTTACAATTGAAGTGCTTTCTATTACAGAAGCCAAATAAGAAGTGGTAATTCCTAATGAAGTTCCGAGTTCTAAAACGTTTCTTGGTTTATATTGGTCTACCATTCGAAATAATAATTGTCCATACTTTTTTGGTTTTAAAGAGGATCTAGAGATGTCAGCAATGCTTCGTTCATTATGCTTATTAATTCTCGAACCGGCACCAAAGTCTTCAATAACTATTTTTTGCTGGTCGATAAACAATAAATTACGTAAGTTTTCTATTGTCGTATAAGCATAAAAATAACGATCATCGTTTAATATTTTTGTGATAAATGAAAATACAAAAGGAGAATGAATACCATGACCCTTAGCATTGGATGCCACTATGAGATACTTTATATACCGTATACCTAATTGAAATGACGAGTACATTATTTTTTTATAGATTGATTTGGTAATTTATTGAAGAGCCATAGAAGTGAATAAGCAGAAATAAATAAACAAAAGTATGTCAGAAGATGAAATAAAATGCCAAACTTGTTCCAAACAAAGAAAGGAACATTCCAATACAATAAAAACAATAACAGCAAACTAAAACACTTACTTTTTTGTAAAAATGTAATCAGAGAGAAAAAAGGAAGCAATATCAAAAGGAATAACCCAAAACTACTAGACTCCAAATGTTTCGCAATGCTAATCTCATGTATATTTAATTGCCTAGAGAGCTGATACAATCCTACCAATTGCCTAATTAAAAAAATAGAATACCCGATAAGTAAAATATTGGAAATGGATATTAAATTGATACTGAATAACCGCATTCCTTTATTTCCGAAAAAACTCAGCCATAGAATAAAAGGCACAGTAATGGAATAACCTATTTGAATAAAACTCATCAGGGATTACTTAGTTTTTTTCTTTCCCATATTTGAAAATGGTATCCATAAGCATGCTTATCATCTTCAGAAAAGGATGTTATTGAATGTAAATACCAATCCGATTCATTCATTTCCGGGAAGAACGTATCCCCTTTCAATTCTGCATCAACTCTTGTCATGTATATTTTGTTTGCTAAAGGAAAAGACGCTTGATAAATTTCACCCCCTCCAATAATAAAAACTTCTTTATATCCAAGTACTTCAGCGAAAGAAATTGCCTCCATAATTGAATGCACA
>JAYTSC010000312.1:0-2451 GCA_043745885.1 Bacteroidota bacterium
ACCGGTAGCATACCTTATTAATCTTTCGTCTGTTGGGAGAGTATCATTGAAATTTGAAACACGTACATTATTCAATTCAAGAAGTACTCGCTTAAAAAAGTGCTGATAATCTTTAATATGCGCCAGCTTCAATATATACCATGATACTCTTTTTGCATTGGCTAATTGATCTGATGCTATTTTATTTTCGTTTAACCCTTCTTTAAACGGATCCTTTTCCGGCCCATTAAAGCTGGTGGCCATAGATACATAAATCATTGCATCTGTTCCACCGGTTATGCTCAAACTGGTATCTGTTTGGGAGATTTTACCTTCAGAAGATGTAATGGTCACTTTAGATGTAAACCTAGTTCCTCTGTTATCTCCATACTTTATCGCACTAAGTTTATCAGAAACATAATGAGGATCAACATGTATGGGTGCAACCCCATTTATTTCCAGAGTTTTATTCTTTGATAGTACAGTATGCTTCAACAAAGAGGTTAAACGAATAGTGAAATTGAGCCCCCCGGTTTTCTCAGATTTTACATGTATTGCAAAAATTTTAGCAGGATTTGAAAACAGGTATTCTCTAGAAAACCCGTGACCATTAGATTCATAATTCACTTTAGCTATTGCCTGTTCAATATCCAATTCGCGGTAATATTTTTTAGTGCTACTTTTCCCATAGTCTATGAACAAGGTGCCTAGTGGTGCATAGGATTCAGAGAACTTACCCTGAATCTTTTTGATCAATTCATTCGCCAATTGATAATTACCCTTTTTTAATGCTTCCCGAACACCAGGCAAATTTTTATACGCTTCTGGATTCATATTGGCATTTACCGGTTCTCCCGACCATAGTGTCAGGTCATTGAGGTATATTTTATCTGATTCAGTACCACCAAATACTGTTGCTCCTTGTTTCCCATTTCCTAATACAAGGCTTTCCTCAAAAAATTCAGCAGGTTGTTTGTACCATAATTTCAACCGATTATTTTGGGCATTCAGCATTAAGGGAAGAACGAATAATAAAGTGAGACTGATTTTCATATGAATAATTTATTTAACTAAACATGGTTTATTAATCTACTTCTGTTTTATCGAGTTTTGATTAATTGTAAAGCATTCATCCATCAAATAAGTCAATTATTTACTTACAGATGATTCATCATTATTTCGATCCGGGGGTTCTACACCCAGAAGGTTCTTCACAAAAAAATCTCTTTTTTTCAATCTACCATACGTACCGCCATCACTATGTCCCATACCCGGAATCGAGAGAAAATCAAAGGTCTTTTTTGATTTGATCAATGCATCTGCCACTCGATAGGTTGACTCAGGTGGAACATTGGTATCCGCCTCACCCACAATCAGTAATAGCTTCCCCCTTAGTTTATAAGCGTTCGTGATATTCGATTGTTCATCGTAATGTTTTCCAACGGGATAACCCATCCACTGTTCATTCCACCATTGTTTATCAATTCTATTATCATGGCAGCCACAAGCAGAAACCGCAGCTTTATACCATGATGGATAAAAGAGTAAACCTCCTAATGAGTTTTGTCCGCCAGCTGATGTACCATACAAACCTACACGGCTGGTATCTACTTGTGGATATTTGTTAGCCAATGAACGCATCCATGCGATTCGATCGGGAAAGCCTGCATCCGCTAGGTTTTTCCAGCAAACATCGTGAAAAGCTTTAGATCGGTTGGCTGTTCCCATTCCATCTATCTGTACCACAATAAACCCAAGCTCAGCCATACTTTGCATTTCGCCAAAAGGCATAAATACTTTAGGCACAAATGCATCTTGAGGTCCAGCATATATATTTTCAATGATTGGATATTTTTTAGATGGATCAAAATCTGATGGCCGCAAAATAACTCCCCAAATATCAGTAACCCCATCCCTACCCTTTGCATGAAATACTTCGGGTAATGGAAATTTGGCAGCCGTAAAACGTGACAAATCTGCTTTTTCAACATCCATTACCTTTTTACCATCAGCCGTTCTTCCTATGATGCTAACCGGAGGGGTATTCACGGTAGAATATGTATCAAGAAAATATTGTTTATCAGGAGAATAAATCAAACGGTGATGATACCCTGGTATTGTGAGTTTTGTAAGATTCCTGCCATCAAAAGCTATTCGGTAATAATGAATATGGTAGGGATCTTCCCCTGAATTCATTCCACTTGCTTGAAACCAGATTTCTCTTTTAGCAACATCGATACTGTCAATAGAACGAACCACCCATTCTCCTTTGGTGACTGAATTTTTTACAACTCCTTTTTTTGCATCTACCAAATAAATATGACGCCACCCATCTTTTTCTGTGACCCAAATAATTTCGGAACTAGCCGGAAGATATTTTGTGAATATTTTTTGCTCGTATATGAATGTATTCGTTTTTTCATCTACTATGTTCCGGGTATTCCCATTATTTGTATTTACTTCAATAATTCT
>JAYTSC010000313.1:0-6958 GCA_043745885.1 Bacteroidota bacterium
GTATTACAAGCGGATATTATTTCACTCCATTGTCCCATGAACAACCAGACCAAGCACCTAATCAATGATACCACGATTGCTTTAATGAAAAAGGGCGTGATGTTGATCAATACAAGTCGTGGGGGATTAATTGATACCAAAGCAGCTATTGAGGGGCTTAAATCGGGTCAAATTGGTTACTTGGGGATTGATGTGTATGAGCAGGAAGAACACCTGTTTTTCCGTGATCTTTCAAATATAGTTATTCAGGATGATGAAATACAACGGTTAATGAGTTTCCCGAATGTTCTCGTCACCGCTCACCAGGCCTTTTTCACCGATGAGGCCTTGGGACAAATTGCCATGATTACGTTAAATAATGTAATTCAATTACTAACAAAAGGTAATTTGACCAACCGGGCAGCGTTGTTAGTCTAAAATTTATCTGATATTCGTAATAGATAAGCCATGCGAAAAGAAATTATATCCAGATTCATTTTACGAATTAGTATCATCTTAGCTGTTTTTTTCATGTTCAATTCATGTAAAAAAGAATTTAGCTTTGAAAAGGGGGGATATGGCGGCATAGCACAAGGACAATTGGTAGATTCATTGGGTAATTGTAAATCACCTACTGTAGTAGGAGATTATAAAGTGGATACCCCCATTTCTTCTTTTACCAATTATGTGCTTATCAAAGTAAACTTTACAGCTGCCGGTAAATACTATATCTATTCTGATACAGTAAACGGTATGTGGTTTATTGACTCAGGTTATGTGGTAAGTACTGGTGAATCAGTTATTAAGTTAAAGGGCTATGGCACACCTATTCTTCCGAAGACAACCAGTTTTGCATTAATTTTCAATAATAATCTTTGCGGTTTCTCTATTTCAATATCCGGCAGTGGTTCCGGTGGTGGCGGTGGAGGAACTTCAGGAACAGGAAGTAAGGGAGATTATTTTCCTACTACTAATGGATCAAGTTTTGTGTATGAGTATATTCCAAAAATAGGAACCATCGATACATTTTCTGTTAAAGTAGCATTAGGATTAATCCCTATCGATTCGTTAAATTATGCGCAGTTTGCCACCCGGCTGCAGGATACTTTTTATTTTGCAAAAGACGGCAAAGGAAACTATTACAGTTATAGTACTATCGATTTTGATTATACATTTCTTTTTGATTCAATACCCAAAAAATTTATCAGTTACCCATTTCTGAAAGAGAGTGCACTAATAGGCGATACCTGGGAAAGTGGAGATTATGGTACCGTTAAATTAATTACATCAGGGGTTACTGAATATGGAGATGCCAAAGCGATGTTTACCATTATTTCAAAAAATTTACCAACACCCTATACAGTTGGAGGCAAATCCTACTCAAATGTAATTAATGTTAAAAGAGATATTATGTTCAGGCCCACTGGTGGCATTTATCGCTTATTGTTATCAGGTAATTCATATTATGCCAAAGACTTTGGCTTAATAGACCAGAAAATTGGAACACAGTTTGTTTCGCTTTTTCAGACGCCGGATATTAAGTAGCGAATTGGCGCGCAAGGCGCTAGAGCGCAAGTTTGGTAGTTTAATTTTTAAGAACTATACGATTTATTTGAGTCCTGTTTTTATTAGTGCTGCATGGAAGTAGAGAAGGACGCCTGATTGTAGGTGGTTATATATGGATTAGCCGGTAGCCGCAACTTTCAGCCTCCAAAACCGCCTTTGCGACTTTGTGTGAAACAAATACTCAAACAATTTTCAGATCACTGTGGTTAGGTGACAAACAAAGGCAGTAGATTTAATACTACTCCATCGGTATTTTATCAGATAAGATGCATCCTTTTTTCTCAATGCCATTTACCCTTTATTAGCTACCAGTTCAATAGTGGTAATTAAAATATTTCAGATATTAAGTTTCTTTTGAAATGTGGGCGGTATATTTATTAAATAAAATACATATATAAACTACATAAAATGCGTAATTAAACTACAAACATGTTTTAGGATAAACTTTATTTTCGGTTTGTATTTCACTCATTAAAATGAAAACAGTTCCTAAGATTTCCATTTATTAATAATTACTGCCATTCTTAATAAATGGAAATTTTTTTGCTTTTGCGTAGTCTTATTGGTTCACTAAAATTTGAATGATTTGGGTATTGATATTTTATAACCTTAAAAACGTTTCTGGGCCTTAAATTCAATATTCATACAAACCCAACATTTTTCGACTGTCGAAACTTGCCAGCTTTTTTAAAATGCATCCAAAATCAGATACTTTACATTATTCAATAATTTAATTTAAAATCGCATGCGAAATTGTAATTTTCTTCTGTGTATGGAAAAGCCACTACGTTATTTATCTAGTGCTTACTTTTTCAGTAATGATTACATTAAGCTGTAAAAAGCGAATTGATTTACATCTCAAACCACAAATTGAAAATTTTTCGCTTTCCGAACTAATAGAATGGAATCGATGGTTTCAAAAAACAGTTCCAAATACACCAGAGCTTTTATTTGCAAAGGAGGAGAAAAGGTTTGTTGAGAATACTTTTTGCATACGTGTTCCAATAAATGGGAGTACGGGGATGGTATATTTCGTGAAAGGAACAAGTTTAGAGGCTGTTTTTATACGACAACTTACAAAAAGCTCCACAATAAAGGATATACCATTTACAGGCGATTATGAATTATTTGACCTTAATAAGTTTACTTATAAGCTGGTTTCCTTTACTCAAAATCGAGTTGCATCTTCCAAATTGAAAAAGATTGCTGGGATAGCTAGTTCAGGAAATTCTTCTTTTAGGAGTAACAGCTCATGGTTTGGTCAATTATTATACTGTTTATCGAATTATATAATTTCTGTTCCAAAAAAAGATGCAAACGGAGAGTGGAATGATTGTTGGGTTTTAGGTTTAGAGGAATCTGTTCAAGAAGTACAACCTCCTATTGGGGGAGGAGGGGGCATAGATTGGCAGGCTTTTTTAGCGACTTTGGTTTTTCCAACTGATGGGTCGGACCCTCTTCCAGCACTACCAACCTTAGGAGGAGTTGGAGGTGGTGGCGCATGGATGTCAGTTACACCACCAGCCGGGGGTACACCTGGGCAATATACGGGTAGTCCAGGATCAAACTATGATCAGGTACAGGATATCATTTTTGATAATTTGGAGCCCGATGAGCCTGTTGATGATTTTGACATAGATAATACAAATGATCAGAGTCCAACTCAGGTTATGCCAAGTAACTTTACGTTATCTAATGGGGCAATAGTTTCGCTAAAATTTGGGGTAACTAAAGATGGACAAAATGCACAAAAAGCAGTTAGTATTCGATTAATAGCAGCATTAAAAACTGCCTTAGAAATTACTAACCAGACAGTGACGATAACTTCGATTTATATAATGGCCACTACAAATGGTGAGCACACTACCCCGCAGAGTAACCATTTTAGAGGATTGGCTGTTGATATTTCTAGAATCAATGATATTCCAATCATTGTTTTAGGGGCTAATAATCTTGTAACAGCACTACAGCAGGCTATCGAACAAACTACAAATAGAAGAGAAAATTTTGGACCAGCACTTAAACTAAAACTTGGACAACCCTGGTCAATTGGGGGTCATGACAATCATATACATTTTTCAATTAATGGACTCTAATTTTTTTTATGAAAAAACATACTATTCTTAAAGTATTACTCAGCCTTATTTTATTTCTGTCTTTGGTGAATAAAGGAAATTCACAAAATAAGGAGTTCGAGAAAGTAAAAAACGCTAAATTAACAATGGTATTGAATAATCTCAAAAGCACTTATGCTTTACAAATGTCAAATGCTTTAGTGAGAGTGTACATTATTGGCAATCCAAGCGGGAGTGCAAATCAGCCAGAGTCAGATGAAGTTACAGATAATATTTATATCGCTATTACAGAAACTGATGAACATCCTCGTCAATCCTTATTTGTTTTCAAAAACGTATATGGAGCGAGCGATGTTAGAATTTACAAAGGAGTAAAAGATATGACAGCAATTCTTTCTTTTTATTATATTAATCTTAAAAATGACGAAAAGAAAAAAATTGAAGTCGAGGTAACTTTGGATGGTGTTTCAGCACACAAGTGATTCATAAAATGAGGTTGTTATAATTATCAATGTGTACTTGATCTGTAAATCACTCATCTTAAGCATGAGCAGCATCTAGCTTTATAAAATTATTTTATAACAAATTGGTTTGTTCTAGATAAATGACGTTACAAATTTTGCAACAACGGTAAAGAACTGTGATAAATACTTTAATACATTTTTTCCGTCATTGATGACAAATTGACCACAGGTGTTCGAAATAACTTCGGAAATTATTGAGATAATATTTCATCAAGTATATGGTGATTAACTCCGTAAAGAACAAGAAATATAATTCTCTACTTGGCTGCAGATGACTATTGATTGTAAACAACTTGTTCAGTTTTTAAAAAATGAAATGAAGAAACCGTTAGCATGATTGAAAAGAATATTCTTTATATTTGGTTACATTTTAATTGTTGAAAGGATCTTCATTGAAAGCAGATTCTATGTTTGGGGCTTTGTTTAAAAAAAGTATCTAAACTTTGAATAGTTATTCAGGTTTAATTTTACACCATCAATTTATTATCGCGTTGGTAAGGGGACCAACACTTTCTGAGTTTTGTACCCGGACTAACTAATCTTAAACCTACAAATCAGTAAAAATGAAATTGATTAAATACCTCCTAGTCTTGTTTTTATCTTATTTGTGCAGTTGCGCCAAAAAAACAACAACCCATTTTTCTACGAAACACAATGACACATGTATATTAGTGAATATTAATGAAAAAGACCAGAAACTTCTAGGGGCATTAAGTATAACGATTGTCTATAATAATCTTGATGATACTGCAATAGTGTATTCAATAAAAGTTCCCCCAAAAAAGACTGGAGAATTTTTCTATATGAGTGATTTTTATAATAACGATATTAAATTGTGTTTTGAGAAATTCAAAGCAAAGAATGGTGGCATTTTGATAGCTTGCGAATTGTAAATAATTCCATTTGCCCTTACAATTCGTTTGATTCCTGATTTATTCTGTTCTTCATTGAAGTTGATTAGGAGGCTTGATTTTAGGTTGGTACGTTTTAGAAAAGTAAGTATACTCAACTTTCAGCGTCTAAAACTGCCTTGCGACTTTGCGTGCCTTATATTTTTTTATTCCAAATAGTCACTTCTCAATCTGTAAAATTGAATTAAAAAATCTGCGTCTTATCATTCACCAAACTATCGGTTTCAATCGTATGGTGTTCTTCTACCAAATGCTTTTTAAAGAATTTATTTTGGAATACAAGGATAGCAATTACCCCGGTTGATATAGAAGCGTCCGCAATATTAAAAACAGGTCTGAAAAATTCAAACTCATCACCACCTACCAATGGAACCCATGCCGGGTAATGTGCATTGGTGATAATAGGAAAGTAGAGCATGTCTACTACTTTACCATGCAGAAACCCGGCATACCCACCAGCTTTGGGAAATAAATGAGCCAGGTTAGGTGAAAAGGGATTACTTCCTTCAAAGATTAATCCATAGAATAAGCTATCTATCAGGTTTCCTAAAGCACCGGCATAAATAAGTGCAGCACAAATGATAAAACCTTTATGGTAATGTTTTCGAATAAAATCTCTTAATAAAAAGGTTCCCCATATTACGGCTACTAATCTAAAAAGGGTGAGTACGATTTTACCAAAATCGCCCCCAAACTTCCAGCCCCAGGCCATGCCTTCATTTTCTACAAAATGCAAACGAAACCAATTACCTACTATTTTATGCTCTTCGCCTGCATAATAATGCAGTTTAATATAAAATTTCAGGGCCTGGTCTATAAAAATGATTAAGAGAATTAGAAAAGTAACTTGTCTTGCTTTCACTGGTGAATTTTTTAAGTGGGTAAAGATAGGAATTTGGCTAATGGGAAATTTTGGAATTGGGAAATTGGGAAATTTTTAATTATCCTGAAAATTATATTGAAAAAGTGCAATTGATTAATTTTATTCTGTGAAGTAAACTCGTTTAACCCTCTGGCTTATACCAGTCATTACCTCATAGGCAATGGTTTCCGACCAAATGGCCAATTGTTGAATGGAAATATTTTTACCGAAAATTTCAACCTCATCACCTTCTTTGGCGTCATTGATATCGGTTATATCAATCATTGTCATATCCATACAAACTTCTCCCATAACCGGAGCCAAATGTTCTTTAATAAACATTTTCCCTTTTTCATTTCCCAATTTTCTACTAAATCCATCCGCATAACCAATACGAACAGTAGCAATTAAACTATCGCGAATAACTAAACCCTTTCTGCCATATCCGATGGTTTCACCCGCTTTTACTTTTCTAATTTGCGTAATGGTAGATTTTAGTGTGGAGACGGTTTGTAAAGAAAGTAATTTTTCACCTTCACTATTCACGCCATATAGGCCAATACCTAATCGAACCATATCCAATTGGTATCCAGGGTGTCTGGATATGGCTGATGAATTAGCCAGGTGCTTTATAAAAGTGTATGTTAATTTTTCTTGTAAAATGTAACAAACATTTTTAAATAATGTGGCTTGTTGATTTGTATAGTCATCATGTATCGGATTTTCGCTGGCTACCAAATGTGTGAAAACAGATTTCACAGCCATCGTTTGACTTTTACATAATATATCACCTAATTCCATAGCCTCATTTACTTCAAACCCCAAGCGATTCATACCCGTATTGAATTTTATATGTACCGGAAATTGTAAAATTCCTTGTTGTAGCAGGTAATAATGAAAAGCATGATACATGGGAAATGAATAGATTTCAGGCTCCAAATTATAGGTGATTAATGTACCAAAAGTTGCCTTATCTGCATTCATGACCATAATGGGTAAACTGATACCCGATTTCCGTAGTTCAACTCCCTCATCTGCATA
>JAYTSC010000314.1:0-3047 GCA_043745885.1 Bacteroidota bacterium
GTTTGTGTTTTGTAGTTTGGGGTTTTAAAAAAAAGGCAATGCAAGCCTTATTCCGCTGGGACTTGCACCATTTATTTCGAATCCCATTACATAATCAACACGGATTACTTTAAATATATTCTCGATACCGAATAGCCATTCATAATAATCGGCACCCTTATCTACATGCAAAGCATTTGCGCCTATAACAAAAAACCAATTCAGTTTTTTAAAGCCTGGTATTTTATTACTGATTAATCCGTTTAAATGATATTCGGCATGAGCAGCCAAATTAAAATTAGCAGTGTTACTATATTTATAATAAGGGGCTAATTGAAAACTACTCAGCTCACGTGAAGCAAAAATGGTTTGGTTACCCAGGTAATGTTGGTAATCAGGACTGTATGTTTTATTTGCTGACAGGAAACCGCCGAAAACAAAATTGTAATTTAATTGTCCGCCCAGTTTCAA
This sequence comes from Bacteroidota bacterium, assembly GCA_043745885.1. Lineage (GTDB taxonomy): Bacteria > Bacteroidota > Bacteroidia > Chitinophagales > Chitinophagaceae > Sediminibacterium. The sequence goes on from JAYTSC010000314.1 coordinate 451, forward strand.
ATTTAGTTCATCATTTATTCCAATTCGCCATTTTGTATAATCAATATCACTCCCTAAAAGTCCATTAATTCCTTGTATTATGTTGACAGTAAAAGTTGGAAATTTAGACCCAAGGCTTATTTTCCTATCAGGCAATTCCATATAATCCGCACCCGGTCGCCAGGTAATTCCAACCGATGCTATGCTGGCTTGATGATTTGGAATATTAGAAGTACTTATCTCTGTTGGATAATTGGGAGAAAAATCCCTTTCAGCATAATTTTTCCAACTTACCGGGTCGGTCAAATTATTGAGTGGGTGCCTGTTTTGGTATTGAAATGAAACAGCCAAATTTATTCCATTTCCAATACCGGTATTATAGGAAGCTCGAAAAAACTCAGCTTCATATATTTTCATGTAATTAGATTCATCCAGAAGTGTGGTAAGGGTATTGATTCTAGGCTTTATAGGGTTTGCATTGTTAAACTGGTACACATTTTTACCACCGGCGATAGAAATGCTTTGCAAGTATTTTTTTCCGAAAGTATAGCCGGCACTTAGCGATGGATTCAAATGACCATTCGCAAAACCATATCGTATATCGGGAGCAATATAATAAGACGACCTCCCCTCAAATCGCTTCCGAAATGTAGGGGTAAAATTAATAACTCCCCCTTCAACTGTATTATAATTCAGGGTACTGAGTAATGATGAAAAACTGAAGGTTTCTTTGTTCTTTCTATTTCTAAATGTTTGCCCTGAAAACAAAAGACTACCGAAACGAAATTTATTGTTTTTTGCGTCTAAAGAATCTAGGTAACGTGGATCTTTTCTAACCTGTTCAAGACTGTCTTTCTTTTTGTAATCGCGAACTTCTTCTGTTAGTAAAGGAAGCGGGCGGATACTATCCCAATAGGCCATTGGCTTTTTATTGGAACTATCTAAAAATTTAAGAACGGTATGGTTAAAAAATTTGGGAGGAAAGTTTGGGTTCAGGTCAAACTTGTCATATACCTGAACAAAGCTTCCAAAGAAGTCAAACCCGAAAAACTTACCTGAGGGATAAATCACCTGGTTTTTTATTACCCATAAATTTCCTGCAGGTACATACAATTGTTGAATTCGTAACGTATCTAGGTATTGCATCTGCTGGTCTTTCAAAATAGTAAGGTCTAAACTTTGAATGCGCCATTCGTTTTCAATTATATTGATATACCCATTAAACAATGGCTCATAAGATCTTTTGGGAATTACTTTTATACGACTTACTTCTTTTCCACTTTCAAAAAAAGTGCCCTCAAATTTATAACGGTAAAAATTAAGTGCCCCATTGGCTATCGGTGAAACAAAGCCTCTTGGATTCAGGTTCTCCCCTACCGATATATTGTTTTCGTAAAAAGAAATGATCTGCGGATCACTCAATCCAAAAGCGCTACTACGACCACTCACTTTGGTTGAAATGACTTCTACTTTTTGCTTTTCGGGTTCCTGAACAGAATACTTAGCAATGGTTTCAGATAAAAGCAACATTTTTCTTTTGCTAGTGTCGCCATCTTCAAAATCAATTTTTCGGCCAAAAAATGATTTGGGGAAATTGCGAAGCTGTATCTGTCCTTTAATGTACACTTCACATTGAAACTTCTTGATTTCTTTTAAGTGCTCTTCTCTTTTTTCAATGGCTTTTCTAATAATGGCATAAGCAGGATCTTCACTACCACTTTTTACTACCACATCATTTAATTTGTATTGCTGGGCTTCCAATTCAAAATTTATTACCTGATCAGATTTACTAACTTTAATGATTTTTTCCTGTGATTGATGACCTATGTATTGACAAACCAAAACATATTCACCAGACTCTAATTGAACAGAATAAACACCTTTACTATTGGCTGACACTCCCTGCGTAGATCCTTTTATCAAAATAGAAGAAAAAGGCAAAAAAGATCCGTTCTTTTCTTTGATTGTTCCGCTGATGGTAGCAGCATTGACAGTAATAGAAAGGAGAATATTCAGTAAGAGGATATAATTTTTCAACATAGAATCAGCTAAAAACAAATTTATACGGTATTTGTTGGGTTGGTACCTAAAAAGGGGAGTTTAACTTAATATTAATTGGAGGAAAGCACGAAAGGGTTGTTAGCTGCAGATTCACAGATTAACAATGAATATCATTGTTAATCTGTGAATAATTACTAAACAACCATCGGTTAAAAGCCGATAGGTTTTAATATCGGGCTAAAGCCCTCTAAATTTGATTTTTATTTTTTATAGTGCTCATTTTTTAAACCAAATTTTTAAACTAAAGTCTTCGCCTGAAGGCGAGGGATTTACCCCCAGAAGCAGACATTAAGAGAAAGAAAAGGAAAATCATAATTTACATATCCTATTTCGAGTGTCTCAAATAGCTACCCGTTAAAGCAGCCAATCCACTTACCAGTCCACCTACTAAACCTGTTACAAAAATCAATACAATTGAAGATCCTCCCAAAGGTAAAATATGGGCAACTTTTACAGAGAGTATATGTTCATTTCCGAGATCTTTTAGAAATGCCATTCCTGCCCACAATAAAAACAAACCGAGAAATCCCGACAAAAAAGCTTTCCACGGTCTTTGG
>JAYTSC010000315.1:0-4519 GCA_043745885.1 Bacteroidota bacterium
GAAATAGATTACCGAATATTTGGCGAGGAAATGCAATATGTAGAAGTTGCATTAGACCCAAACGAATCTGCTATTGCCGAACCCGGTGCCTTTATGATGATGGACGATGGCATTTCTATGGAAACCTTATTTGGAGATGGTAGCCAACAACAAAATAGTAGTGGGCTGTTCGGTAAATTATTAAATGCCGGAAAACGAATCTTAGTAGGGGAAAATTTATTCATGACAGCATTTACCAATAATTCTCAAGGAAAAAAACATGTCAGTTTTGCATCCCCCTATCCCGGAAAAATTATTCCACTAAACCTACAACAATTAGGAAATCGAATTATTTGTCAGAAAGATGCATTTTTATGTGCTGCCAAAGGAGTTAGTATCGGCATTGAATTTCAGAAAAAATTAGGAACAGGCTTGTTTGGTGGAGAAGGATTTATTATGGAAAAATTAGAAGGCGATGGCATGGCTTTTTTACATGCCTGCGGACATGTGTTACAAAAAGACCTACAACCCGGAGAGATTTTAAAGATTGATACTGGCTGTATCGTAGGCTTTACTTCTTCCGTTGATTATGATATTCAGTTTATTGGTGGTATAAAAAATTCAATATTCGGTGGAGAAGGATTATTCTTTGCCAGCCTTCGAGGACCCGGTACAGTTTGGATTCAAACCCTACCTATCAGCCGTTTAGCCGGCCGAATTTTACAATATGCAACAACTTCCCGAAGAGAAGAAGGAAGTGTGCTAGGTGGAATAGGTAACTTACTAGATGGTGATGGATGGCGATAAACAATCACAACATATAACTAATCAAATTGCGCCATTGCGGCTTTGCCAACAAAAATATTCTCGCTAATAGGCAGTAGAAACATCTTAATATTGCAAGAAATTTATCTTCATACAACTTCCTACATTGAAACACTTACTTGTTGCCACTCTTCTGATCCTGATAATACAAAATGCGAATGCCCAAAAGAAAAATGCTTCTTATAAACTACCCATACATAAAATACATGCCCCGGTAATAATTGATGGTGTAATGGACGAGGAAGCGTGGACAAAAGCTGAGTCTGTAAACCAGTTTCACATGGTCTTACCCATGGATACCAGTTTGGCCAAAGTACAGACGCAGGTAAGAATGATGTATGATGATAAAAATTTTTATATCATTGCCATTTGTTATAAACCCATGGCTGGTCCGAATATGGTGGAATCGCTTAGGCGGGATTTTAATTTTGGAAAAAATGATAATTTCATCTTTTTTATTGACCCCTTTGATGACCAAACCAGCGGATTTACTTTTGGCGCCAATGCCAATGGAGCCCAATGGGATGGCAGTTTATTTGATGGTGGGAAAGCCGATCTAAACTGGGATGTTAAATGGACTTCCTTTGTAAAAAACGATCCCGATAAATGGGTGTTTGAAGCGGCCATTCCATTCAAATCCATTCGTTTTAAAAAAGGAATCAAAGAATGGGGGATAAATTTTAGCCGGCTTGATTTAAAAACAACCGAAAAATCGAGTTGGGCACCGGTACCCCGACAATTTCCGACAGCATCACTGGCATATACCGGCGTTTTAGTTTGGGATGAAGCACCGGAAACCCAGGGTCCGAACCTTTCACTGATTCCATATATGATTAACCGTTTTTCAAAAGACTATTCCAATAACTTAAATACCAAATACAACAATGATGTTGGATTAGATGCAAAAATAGCTGTCACTTCCTCATTAAACCTCGATCTAACCTTTCATCCGGATTTTTCTCAGGTAGAGGTAGACAAGCAAGTGATTAATCTAGATCGTTTTGAATTATTTTTTCCTGAGAGACGTCAGTTTTTTCTCGAGAACAGTGACTTGTTTGGCAATTTTGGCAATCCGGGAATCCGCCCTTTTTTCTCCAGAAGAATTGGACTGGGCGTGCCGATAAGTTTTGGTGCCCGAATAAGTGGGAAATTAGATAAAAACTGGCGAATAGGTGGTATGAATATCCAAACAGAACAAATGGAACAAACCGGATTGCCTTCACAAAATTTTGCAGTAGTTTCTTTGCAAAGAAAAGTATTCAAACGTTCCAACATTGGATTTATTTATATCGACAAAACCTCAATGAATTACCAGCCGGAAAAAGATACCACTAAGCCTTTGTATAGTTTGTATAACCGAAACTTTGGATTTGAATATAACCTTGCATCTTCCAACAATTTATGGACAGGAAAAACTTTTTTGCTAAAATCATTCAGTCCAAACAAATCGGGAAATGACCTTGCACATGCTGCAACCCTATCTTACAATAGCCGTATTTGGAATATCACATGGCAACATGAATATGTAGGATTGAATTATACATCTGAAGCGGGTTATACACCGAGAAAAGGATATATAAAATTTAATCCGATAATTATTAAAAATTACTTCCCAAAAACAGGTGCCATTTTGAGTCATGGTCCTCAGCTGAGTTCAAATACTTTTTTTGATGAAAAGATGCGAAAAACAGATGATGAATATAAACTTATTTACCTATTTACTTTACGTAATCGTTTAACCATGTCAAGTTCTCTGCAGTATAATTATGTTGAATTGCTTCAACCATTCGATCCCACCAATTCAAATAAAGATTCATTAGCAAAAGGAACCCAACATACTGCTACTACCTATGGAATTGAAATAGTATCTCAACCACAAAAGCTATTTACCTATTCAGCTTCTGTTAAGTATGGAGGATATTATGCAGACGGTACCAACCTTTCAATTAACTCAGAATTTGGATATCGTTTTCAACCATTTGTTAGCCTATTGCTTAGTACCAGCTATAGCCAATTGCGTCTTCCAAAGCCCTGGGGTAATAATTCATTTTTTTTAATTGGTCCAAAAGTCGATGTAACCTTAACTAATAAATTATTTATTACTACTTACCTCCAATACAATGAGCAGCAGAAAAATGTGAATTTTAATGCAAGGTTTCAATGGCGATACAAACCTGCTTCAGATATTTTTATTGTGTATACTGATAATTATTATTCGGCCCCATTTTTTATAAAGAACAGGGCGTTAGTTCTGAAGTTTACGTATTGGTGGGGATTATAACACTATTTAATTAAAAGGATATGGTTAAATAAGGTGTACCAGCTTGGCTACTGCTTTCACTAAAGTCTCTTCTTTTTTTGCAAAACAAAAACGTAGTACATGATTGTCTTCTCCATTTTTATAAAATGCTGAAACAGGAATAGTGGCTATGCCATAATCTTTGGTTAAGCGAATAGCGAGATCCTTATCTTTTTCTTTGCTAAAATGTCCATAACTGTAACATTCGAAATAACTTCCATGAGAAGGGATGCATTTGAAAGGGGTTGCTTTCATTAATTCTCTAAAATAATCTCTTTTCTTTTGAAGAAACGAACCTAAGCCCAGATAAGCTTCTTCATTTAGTATATAGTCAGCAATAGCTACTTGCTTGGGTGTATCACAGGAGAAACAATTGAACTGATGCACTTTTCTAAATTCCTTCATCAATGCAGGAGATGAAATACAATAACCCAATTTCCAACCCGTACAGTGATAGGTTTTCCCGAAAGAAAAACAAACGAAACTCCTTTCCATTAAATCTGAGTATCGTAATATACTTTGGTGTGCAATACCATCATAAATTAAGTGCTCATACACTTCATCGCTAAGAATCAGAATTTGTGTTTCTTTTACAATATTTCGTAACTCTTGTATATCCTTTTCACTTAACACCATACCAGTAGGGTTATGTGGGGTATTAAGCATGATCATTTTTGTTCTGGAATTTACTTTAGCCCTTACCTCATCCCAGGGAATAGAATAATCTGGAAATTGTAAGGATACCAGTATGGGTTTTGCTCCATTAATTTCTATATTAGGAATATAACTATCGTAAGCAGGTTCAAAAACAATTACTTCATCTCCTGGTTGTAAAACAGTGGTAAGGGCTGTATAAATTGCATAAGTACCACCCGGTGTAATTGTGATCTGCGATTCCGGATTGATATAAGCCCCATATAATTTCTCTGTTTTCTCAGCCAGTCTTGTTCGCAACAGTGGTAAACCATTCATATGTGTGTACTGGTTAAACCCATTCTTCATGGCTATATTAACTAAAGAAGTAAGCTCTGAAGTCATTGCAAAATCCGGAAATCCCTGTCCCAGATTTACCGCATTGCAATCAATGGCCATTTGACTCATTACGGTAAAAATGGTTGTGCCCACATTTGGTAATTTCGATGGTAATGTGTGCAATTTTTCCATTTTAAATTATTCCTGGGATTATTTTATAAATTTACAAATATGAATTAACCTTCCATCTTGTGCCATGCCTTGCAATACCAATTGAAAAGAATGACTGATATCGTCATTATAAAAACTGATTGTAACTTTTTTATTTTCGCCATCAGTCAATACATTAGGATTCCAGTACAGGGTAGGTCTTATATCAATTTCCTGTGAACGTAAATTTTTTTCCGCATAATTTGGCGAATAAAATTCTTTAATTGGTGAATA
>JAYTSC010000316.1:0-5775 GCA_043745885.1 Bacteroidota bacterium
AACCTATCTATCTGCTGACGATAAAAAACTGATGCAGATCACTGATTGAATTAGTATTGATCACTTGTTTCTTTAGGCACTCAAACCCGAAATGTCTTAAGCATTGAAGAAATTACCCAAGGCAAACCCAAGGCAAAGTTGAAGACTCACTTAAAATCAGCTCATGTTGAGACCGGACCTAAACCTGAATTACAAAAAGGATTTTTCGTATGCTTGGCGGGCAATCACCGTTTTATACAATTAAATTTAAAAATTGCAAAAGCATTAAAAATTGAACCAGGGTCATTGCAAAAAGGCAACCGTTACACATGCTATTTGGAATATGTAAACAAGTTCAAGGATTTTTTCCTTTGTAAATATTGATTTATAAAATTATTGAGTAATCCACTCCAAGTAATTATCCCGTGAAATACTTTCAAAAGATGCTTCAGGGTATGCGCTTGCAAATGCCGCTGGAATCTTTACTTTTTTTTGCGGGGAATATTTAAATTCAAAAGCCTGCAATTTGTCATCTTTCATTTCAATCAGATCAACTTCTTGCTGGTTGTAATTTCTCCAAAAGTATTGTTGTGCATTTTCTTTTAAATAGCTGTTTCGTTTAATCCTTTCTGCAAGCAGGTAATTTTCCCATAGAGATCCCATATCGTTTCTTAAAGCAGGGGCACTAAAATTATTGATGATGGCGTTACGGATACCATTATCAAAAAAATACCATTTGGAGCTTTTAGAGACTTCTTTTCTTTGGTTTGTACTATAAGCTGGTAATCGGTAAATAATAAAGACCTTACTTAATAGGTCCAGATAATTTTCTATTGTTGCCCTACTTATGCCGAGCTGGGTTGCCAATTCATTGGTAGAAACTTCGCCACTAATTTGATAAGCAATCAATCTTAAGAGACGCACAATTTTATCAGCCTGCCTTATCCCTTCAAAAGCAAGGATATCTTTTAACAGGTACGATTGGATAAGCTGTGTCAGGTAATCTGCCTTCTCTTTATTCGTTTGAAATTGTATTATTTCAGGATAACTTCCATAGATCAATCTTTCATCCAGATTTTGGGTTGTTTGAATATAAGTTTCCGTGTCTTTTAATTCCAATTGTGCAAGGGGGTACAGATTAAATTGTATCTGTCGCCCTGTTAAAGGCTCTCCTGCCTTATTTAATAAATCAAAAGACGAAGAACCAGTAGCAAGTATGGTTAGGTCGGGGTTAGTATCAATCATCAATTTTAAAACTTGTCCTATTTCTGGAATTACTTGCGATTCATCCAAAATCATTAATTTAGCCAAGCTTATAATTCTTTTATAATTAGCTACCGACCTGTTTCTAAGTAGTTCTTGTACATCAAAATCTTCTCCATTCAATATTACTGTTGCTTGCTTGTAATCTTCCTGAATAGATTTAATCAGGTATGTTTTACCAACACGTCTGGTGCCCGATACCAACAATACTTTATTTTGAGTGAGTAGCTGTTGTATTTGGATTTTTATTGCTCTTGTGACTAAATTCATAGTAAAATTGCTACTGTACTTGCAAATTTACTATTTAAAAAGAATATATACTAGCATAATTACTTAATTTAATGAAGGATTTATATTTTAGCGATGTGTTTCCAGATTAAAAGGTATTTTGAATACAATCGTTTTAAGTCTCAATGGAGCCTCCAATTTAATAATGACAGTATTAAATGACCATATTCAACTTTTTATATCTCTTTTTAAGGGGAGGGAAGATGTGTTTGCTATCAGATGGGAAAAAGAAAATAAAAGTGGCTATACTCCTGCTTACGATATCAATTGGGAAGAATATTCAAAGCACAAAGCAAAAGGGGGCGCATTAAAAGACTTTAATAATAAAAAATATTCAAGGCTTACAGAAAAGCGAATAGTAAATCACCTTTCGGGAAAAGAAGTAATCGGGTTGTATCCATTGTTAACAGATAATTCTTCTTGGTTTATTGTTGCGGATTTTGATGAAAGCCTGGCCAGCAAGAACAGCTGGATTGATGAGTGTAGTGTATTTATTGCAGCATGTAAGAGTTACCAGCTTCCGGTTTATTTGGAACGTTCCAGAAGCGGAAAGGGCGGGCATGTTTGGCTCTTCTTTAATGCGGCGTATCCCGCTTTCAAAAGCAGAAAAATAATGCTGCACATATTAGGGATGGGTGGCATTATTTCCCCATTTGATAAAAACTCAAATTATGACAGGTTATTTCCCAACCAGGATTATCATTCCGGTAAAGGGCTGGGTAATTTGATTGCATTGCCGCTTCAAAAAAAAGCTGTCGATAATAATAACGCTTGTTTTATTAACCCGTTAACTCAAGAATCTTTTAAAGGCCAATTTGAATTTTTAAAAAACATACAAAGAGTTACAACGGTATTTTTAGAAAAAATTTTCAATGATATCCAGAGTCAATCAGCAGCTACAAATGAAGTGCCTAAAGAAAATTCATTGACTCTAAATGGTATCCCAATAACATTAAATAAGCAAATAAATATTGCGGGGAAACATTTGACACCAGCGTTAATTATCTTTTTAAGAGATAACCTCAACTTCGTGAATTCAGATTTTATCATAAAGAAGAAATTGGGTAAAAATATTTTTGGTACAACGCCTTATTTCAAAATGCTGGAAGAAAAGGACGGTATTGTTTTTCTTCCCAAAGGTTTTATTGGTAAGCTGCTTCGTTACTGCAATGAACAAAAAATAGCCTATCATCTTATCGATGAAAGAAAGAAACTTGCTGAGGCCGCTTATTCTTTTAAAGCAGCTTTGCATCCATATCAACAAGATGCATTTGATATGGCAAATAAGAAAGACATGGGCATTATCGTTGCTCCTCCAGGCTCTGGCAAAACAATAATTGGGCTGTGCATCCTTGCAAGCAAAAAGCAACCGGCATTGATTATTGTACATCGCAAGCAACTATTTGATCAATGGGTAGAACGCATCCAATCCTTTCTTGGTATTGCTGAACAATTCATTGGCAAGATAGGCGCAGGTCATCAAAAAATTGGTACCCATATTACAGTGGCGATGATGCAAAGCCTCGCAACATTAGAAGCTTCAAATGATTTGTTTAGCTCCTTTGGATCGATCATAATTGATGAATGCCACCATGTGCCTGCCAAAACTTTCAGGGATACTATCAACCGCTTTTCATCCTACTACTTATATGGACTAACTGCTACGCCCATAAGAAAAAGCAATGATGAAAGGCTGATTTTTATCCATATCGGGGATGTGATTGCAACAGTAAAATATCCAATTGGGAACGCTTTGTCATCTGGTAAATTAGCTGTGGTTATAAGGGAAACTATGCTACTGATGTCGTTTGACTATAAAATAGACCAATTAGAAATGTTTAACCGGATCCTGATTCATGATTCTGCAAGGAACCAACTTATCATAGATGACATAAAATTGGAAGCTACCACTGGAAAGAAAATATTAGTACTGACAGAAAGAAAAGCACATATCGATATATTGCGGCAATACCTAAAATCTGCACATGAAGTAATAACGATTTCTGGCGATGATGCGGCGCCAGCCAGGAAATTAAAGCTGCAACAAATTAAGGAAGGCAATTTTCAGGTGTTGATTTCTACTGGCCAGTATCTTGGCGAAGGTGCTGATTTTGGTGATTTAAGTTGCCTAGTACTTGCTTATCCTTTTGCTTTCGAAGGCAAATTAATTCAATACATAGGCAGGGTACAGCGTTCTACAAACACGCCCATTATTTATGACTACAGGGATGTTTATATAGATTACCTCGAAAAGCAATTCAGGCAAAGGAATAAATATTATAAGCAGCTTTTAAATGTTGGACAATTGCACAAGTTTGATGAAATGATGTTAATGTTCGATAGAAAAAAAGTTTATATTGATTCGCCTGATTATGTAATACCAATAGGATGCCTGGAGTTGCCGGTAGATGTAGAAAGTTTTAAAGAAGGTATAATTTGGAAAATAAGAATATTGAATTACGATGAAGATAGCGCCGTTTTGATGACAGAGATTATCGATTACAAAGCGAAGCTGGTAACAAATACCAATAAACAAGAGTCTTTAAATTTTTTAATAATTGATAAAATAAAATTTCGGTCGATAGACACGGCAAATCTACTGCTTGCCACAGAGCTCAAAAAAATACCGCACTTTGCAAAGTTATCAGCAGGCTCACACAACCATGCCAGCCAAAGTATAATTGAAAAATCTATAAAGGCACCAATCGAAAACACTTTTTCAAAAATAATGAAAGTGCCGTTTAGTAAGGTCCGTTTTTTATATGCAGGTATATCTTTTGCCTTGCTTATTGAAGAGTTTAACCGGGAGATGACATTCATTATAAATAATCCTGATATTAGGCCAGAGTTTGAGGTTATTAAAGAATATTTTATAAAGGCCTTAAAGAAGAAACTAATTACTGTGGAGATTAAAATCCTTTATAATGATAAAGAAATAATTTCTGCTTTAGCTGAATCAGAAGATGTCAATAAGATAAACAGCAACATTATCGATAGCATACGGTTTGAGTTTGTAAAAAGAGAAGTGCTCAGCTTTAAAAGCCTGCCCGAAAATTCATCCATGTTAAACACAATGGGTGAATTGTTAGCACACCAAAAAAATGCTTCGGATTTATTATTGAAAGATGAGCAGGATTTGATTAGTGGCATACTCGACATAAAGAATTGCCGCCACTATCACCAGCTAAAATATCTTTGTTCACAACATTTGTCTGCTATATTAAAAATAAGGTTTGTACTAGAACCGTTTTCTTTTTTGTTTTTATTAGCTGGTGAAAAAATGTACCATCTTATCTGGGAAACACTTGATAGTGAAGAAGCTACTTACGTCTGGCATTTTGAAAAATCAATGGATGCGTTACGAAATGGGTTAAAAGAAATAGAATCAATATTGCATGAAATAAAGGAAACCAGTAAAAAAGATTACCTAAAAAAAGAAAACCATAACCTTAGCCGTATCATCCATGATTATGGAGATGCTAAAAGCGGGTTTATAGTTTGGAAAGGTATGCTGGAAGTAAAACTGAATTGATTATTGGAGGATTACAGAAAGCAAACTTACCAGTTAAAAGCAAAATGAATTTAGTTACAATAGATATAGGATCTAAGATACTTTTTCGGTTAATTTATTCAAAGTAAAAAAACTTTAAACTTCCTTTTTTCAAGATTTGTAAGGGATGAATTGTATAGTGAATAAATTAATGAAACTACAGATAATAGATATTTACTAGTGGATTAAATCGTAACCAAAAAAGTTTCCAAAACTTGTGCGTTTTCATCAATTGATTTAATTAAAAAAACATCCATTTTACACGGTGACCATGCCTTTTACAGCAGTATAAAGTATTGATAATCAACTTATATTAGGATAGGTTCTGTTCTCTTATTCTCCACAAAAATAAAATCCTTGGTAAATGGCCACAAAATTTTTTTGTCTTTGTCCTTCTAAGTTTAAAGGACTTCTCTTTTGAAACATTGCGATGTAACGTTCTTGATGGCAGGCTGGATGGACATCAGGCCAAACGCCTTAAAAATTAAATAAATATTGTAAGAATAGTGGTTAAATACTCATTACTTCATCCCGCCTTTTTTCTTTACTACTGTTTTCCATAAATGCCACTTACAATATCCAGTGTAAATTATAAGGTAAGAGACCTTATTGAATGTATCATGGAATACGATATTCGCAGGTATTTCCAATATGGTTTTCAATCAAGCTTGCTTTTGCTCACTATGTATAATTCT